>NZ_RQYL01000033.1 GCF_003860125.1 Fretibacterium sp. OH1220_COT-178
CGATTTCAAACACTTGAATGTCTTTCATAATGTCTCTACTATACCACTTCTGACAATTTCGAACTCATCCTTACCCACACAGAATAACGAGGAACCATTTTTTATCATCGATCTTTTTTTGTTTTACCTCCATCGCCCGCTGTTTGAACATATTATCCGTTTTCTTATCGACTCTCTCGGCATTCGGGTGCGCAGGAGCGAGCTTCCGGTATCGATATTTTTATTCTTTGTCTTGATGGGCACAGTTTTCTTCGAAGTCGCTCTTGTTTATTTTTCCTGCAATGGCTGGTGGTTGTCCCGTTATGGACAGAGCATCGGGAAAAGGGCGGCAAGAATCCGTATCCTGGATGAGGGGCGCGGCCATTCTTCGAGTCCTTTGAGTTTCGGACGACTCTTCTGCAGGGAAGCGCTCTTCATTCTCTCCGTAACGCCGCTGTTCATTCTTTTGTATTACCGGCCCCTGTACGGCAGGGACAGATTCTATCATTATCTTTTTGCTGGATTCGTAGCCGTCGGTATGGGGTCGATTCTTTTGGGAGGACGCAGCATATCGGACCGTATTGCCGGAACCCGGGTTCGTGCCCTGGAGCCTTCCGATGAGCCCGTCCCCATGAAATCGGAGCATCGCTATGATGGGGCATACTATTCGGGCCTCTATAAGGAGTACATGGAGAAACTGGCGGACGACGGAACGGGGGATTCCGGCAAAGACTCGGCGTGAAGGTCGTTTTTCTGCAATCCAGCCGATGAGATGGGAGCGGAACGAGGTTGTTGCGAAAAAAGGAGCGGAGATGGGGAATGAAAAGACGAATGTTTTGGGTTCGGATGTCTGTTTTGTCGATGGCGGTGTTGCTTTTCTGCTTGTGGGGCATGTCGTGGGCCTGGGAGGAAAAAGTTTCCTACAAGTGGCTGATCGAGCCCAAGTACAAATGGGCATTTGCTTATTCGGAGGGCCTGTGGCCGGTGGAGAAAGATGGACTGTGGGGGTACGTGGACAGTGCGGACAGGGTGGTCGTGGATTTTCAATATTTCGGAGCCGCTCCGTTTCGGAACGGAATGGCCTATGTCGAGGTCAGCGAGGACGTTTGGGGGCTTATCGATCCTACGGGCCGGCCGGTCATTGCGCTTCAGGAGGGAATCCACCTTCTCCCTCCCTTCCTTGTCCGGGATCCTTTGTTGGGCTCGAAGAAGGATATACGGGTGCCGTTTGGGAACGCTCAGGACAGGTATGGCTTTCTGGATCTCTCTGGGAAGGTGCGAATCCCGGCAATCTATGATTCGGTTGGACAATTCTCCGAGGGGCTGGCTGCCGTTGTCAGCGGGGACTGCTGGGGTGTCATCGACACGGACGGGCGTTGGGTAATTTCACTGCATTCGCGCTATCGTGGCCTAAAATATTTTAAGGGTGGCTATATACCGTTCATGTCGAAGGAGAGACTTTGGGGGTTTATAGACTCCGGGGACAGGGTCGTTCTTGAACCGAAGTACACGCGCCTTCAAGACAGCTGGGACGGGTCCGGTCCATGGTTGGTCGAGTGCGATGGAAAGATTGGCTATCTCGCCCCGAAGCTCAACGTGCTGGCGGATTGTAAATATGACCCCGCAGATCCCCTCTTTGCCACGCAATCCTATCCCTATGCCGGAGGGGTTGCTTTTGCCTGCGAAGACGGGACTTACAAAGCGCTGGATACCGAGGGGAATGAGCTTTTTCAATTCCCTGCTTTTCTTGCGACACCTGTTTCCGAGTTGTGTAGGGAAGGGTATTACGTGTTGTATGCAGGGCGTGAGGAGTACCGCCCTTTCGAGAGCAAATTCTTTCTCTTGGACAAACAGGGAGTCATGATCCTTCCGCCGGAGTTCCAGGAGATCCGCCCTTCGGCGGATGGGATCGTAGCGGTTTGCAAGGAAAAGCGCTGGGGACTGATCGACCTCAATCGACGGTAAATGGATCGAACCCCATCAACACGAGACCTTCAGGGGAGCAAAAAACGGCTAACCATGAGGAACCGGTTTATCGACCCAGCAAGCCCCGCATAAAGTTTTTTCTTCGGTTTATTTGTCGTTCCTCTTCTCCTGTGAACTGTCGAGGCTCTTTTATAGCCATGTTGACGGGTGACGCGGGTCGCACATCAGGAAACTCGAGGGCGTGATCAAACCCAACCCCAAAATAATCACCAGGACAAAAAAGTTCATCCCGGGAAATTCATTCATCTCTATTCCGTTCGAGTCAGGGAAATAGCTCTACCGTCGGCATTCAAGCACAAAGATACACGAGTGTAAAGGATGCTCGCTCTCCCCCGTCGCGGGCAGCCGGACAGCAAGGAAGTCCTCTTCCCTTCGACGACCTAATGGCCCCCGGAACGCTCCAGCATCGCCCGGCAGATCAGCTCTACCTTTCACCCTCCTTCGCCACGGACCTCAAAGGCCCCATCCCAACCTCTCCCCTACAGCCCCATTCCATCAACATTCATTGACTCCGGTGAGAATATTTGATATTTTTTCGTCGGCATTCCCTTTCATTTCAAAATCGATCATGGACCATTTCACTTTCACCACTTTTGCAAGGGCGGCGGGCTTCGGTTTTCGTGGCGGCGGAGCGTGAGCGGGAGCGACACACCGCATAGAAACAGGGTGGAAGAATATCGGGTGAAATGTCATTGATAATCTTTAAAGTTGGAGCATATAAAGCGGCTTTTTTGATAGTTGGTGCTTTGGGACGCAAAAGGAGTGAAACGGTCAGGAATGGATAGAGTCGTTGTAACCCCAAAAGAAGCTGAGTGTTCCCGAAGAAGGTATCGGAGTCTGTCGGCCTGTATTTTTGTGCTGCTGTTGCTTGGTGTATCTGTGTTTCTTTATGGGCGGCCAACCCGAACAAGGACGGATGTCTCCTTCGAGTGGCTGGTGGAACCGATTTATGAAGAAGCCTGGCCTTTTCAGGATGGCATTGCGTGGGTGGAAACGGAAAAAATGAGATTTTGGAGGTTGATTGATCGAGAGGGAAAGACAGTTAAGGATGACGTTGAGGCAGTGAGAATCTTTCCTTACACGAAAGAGGGATTGGCTCTTGCATGGCTTCCCAAGCGAAAAGGGAAACGTAAAGAGAAAGATATCCTTGATTTTATACTAAGGATTCAAAGCTCCTTTCTCAACAGGTCCGGGGATATTGTCGCCCCTGCGTATGAGGATGCCAGACCTTTTTCCGGCGGCTTGGCCTCTGTAGGGAGTGGCGATTCGTATGGTTTTATTGACACGGAAGGAAACCTTGCAATTCCCTTTCTGTACGAGTGGGCCGGAGGCTTCGTCGGGGACCTGGGGGGAGTCGGTAAGGACGGGAAATACGGCTTCATCAACAAAAAAGGCGAGACCGTCGTCGATTTTGTCTTCGATATCCCCTCTTTGGATGTGCTTCCCTATTACCCTCAACACAATTTGCAGGCCGTGAGGACAGGCCGCATGCGAGGCCTTCTTAACGATCGGGGAGAGTGGGTGGCCGAACCAAAGTACGAACGCCTGTATTGCGGGGAGGATCCCCTTGTCGGCCTTCAAAAGGATGGCAAAGTAGGATTCGTCAACCTGAGCGGCGATGTTGTCATTGACTTTCAATTTATGGGCATTCCGGTGCATAGCGATTCGGACTCTTTCGGATCGGGGAGTATTTCATATTGTTACCGTTTTTCCGAGGGGAGGGCGATTGTCCTGATGCCGCCGAAGTGGGGCAGTTCAGGTTGGTACTCGGGGTATGGGGTTATCGACATGGAGGGGAAGCTTTTGTTTACGTTCGATGCCCATCCGCACGGGCTGTACAGCGAGGGGTATCTGGCTGTGCAAAAATTCCGAGAAAAAAAAGCGGGGCTGTTCGACCGGAAGGGGAACTGGATCCCCCTTCCCGATGAGGTCTGCCTTCCTTTTCCGAGTGCGACGAACGAGGTGCGGGGCGGCATCCTCAACGTCTTGATCTCGAAGAGCAAGGAAATGGTGGATTTCAGTGAAACCAGAGGCGACTTTAAGGCGGAGTATCTGAAAATCATTGAAGATGGGAAGAAGTGATAGCCATGGTAATGTAAGGAAGTCAAGAGTTGTTTACAAACTCCTGAGAGAAAAAGTATAAACAGAGCTTTTCACCCGGCGTCAAATTTTCCAGAGCCTTATGAGGCTTGACCCGATTGTAGCCATTGACGAAACGAGCCAGTGATTTTCTGCGATGCTCCGGTGATTCGAAGTGCTCCTTATCGTGCCACATCTCCATCAAGGTCCGTATGACTCGTTCCGCCTTGCCATTGGTCTTGGGGATCGCCGGACGCATAAACTTCTTTGCCGTTGTCCGTCTAGGCTGTCTCTATCGTGCAGGCGCATTCCTCCAACACCTGTTCCAGAAAACGTGCGGCAGAGCCAGCCGTCTTATCGGGCATAACAGCAGCGTAAAGCTCTCGGCTGAAGTCGTCGATGGCCACAAACATATACTCGCGAGGCCCGGTTTTGCTTTGTCCTTCCAACAAGGGAGGACGTTTGCAGTCCATATGGCCCCTCACGCCGGGGGACTTTTTGTTGCAGCATTTGGCCTCCTTCTTCAGCTTATCCTCGATCCTCTTCTCAATTTTTGCCAGACGCTTCCCCCCACTGCAGGCAACGGAAACGTGCGCTACAGCTATTGTGAACGGAGAAGTCACGTTTGCGGCCTCGTGCCAGAATCTTATGGATCGTCGGACGGGAGACGTGATACTCCTGAGCCGACAAGACAACTTGGACATGCTCCCTGTGGTGCTTGAGATAAATTTCCTCCCGCTGCAGGGGAGTCAATTTGGTGCGTTTGTGAATGTTCATTTCGGGCGGCTCCTTCCCGGGTTTTTCCTCCTGCAACCCTACCCGGTTTGTAAACAACCCTAGATTATCCTACAGGTAACGGCTTCGACTATCCCCATCGATTTGTGTGGCTGAAACCGAATCTTTTTGCCGCTGCGATGGAATACGCGCAAGGTGCTTTCGTATTCATCGACCTGAAGGAGGGCGAGGGGCGATAGGATCGGCGGGCCCAAAGAGGCGGGGGAGGCCGTCCGGGCGTCCGACTTGTGCTATGGTATAGCGCGGCACACAATCCATCGGAAAAAGGAGTGAAGGACCGTGCTCAATTTTCTGTTTAGGGCATCCCTTCTGCTGCTGGGGCTTCTGCTTGCCCTTGCGATCGCCGCGCGCCTTCTGCTGACGTCCCTGGCCTTCCATCCCACCCGGGAGGCCGGAGCCACGCCGGAGGACGCTGGGCTGCGCTACGAGGACGTGACCCTGACCGCGGCGGACGGCGTCCGCCTGCACGCCTGGTACGTCCCCGCGGAGAACGCCCGTGCGACGCTGCTGTTCTGCCACGGCAACGGGGGCAATCTCTCGTGGCGCGTGGACTCGCTCCGCATCTTTCACGATCTGGGGCTGTCCTCCCTCATCTTCGACTATCGGGGCTACGGGAGAAGCGAGGGGAAACCCAGCGTGGCGGGCGTGGCGCTGGACGCGCGCGCCGCATGGGAATGGCTGGAAAACCGAGGCGTGGCACCGGACGACATCGTGCTCTTCGGTCGCTCGCTGGGCGGCGCCGTCGCCCTCTCGCTGACGCGCCACGTAAAGCCGCGCCTGCTGATCCTGGAGTCGACCTTCGCCTCGCCGTTCGGTGCCGTGCGCCTGAACTTTCTGGCCCCGCTCCTGCGCCTGGCGGTCGGCGACATCTGGAACTCCCGCGAGGCGGCCCGGCACCTGACGATGCCGACCTTGTGCATCCACAGCCCGGACGACGGCATCGTCCCCTACCGGGAGGGCCGGCGGCTCTACGAGGCCGTGGCGAGCGACAAGACCTTCGTGGAGATCCGCGGCGGACACAACGAGGGGTTCCTGAAGTCTCAATCGGTCTACATCCCCGCGCTCGACGCGTTCCTGTCCGAACATCTCGGCCGGGGGCCCGCTCAGGGTCAGACCGTACCCTGAGGGGCCCGGCAGTAGCTCGCCCGCACCTCCGCGGGCGGGACGGCCGACGCCCGGCGCAGCCAGGCCAGCTCGGCGGCCCGGGCGACGTCCGGTCGCACCTCGAGGATGGGAAAATCCAGCCCCGCCGCCGAGGCGGCCCGATCGGGGTCGTCGGAGACCGCGACGGCCCCCGGGTGTTCTCCCACCCAGGCCCTCAGCGCCCCGCCCCCGTATTCGCCCTGGGGCAGCCCTTCGGTTCCGGCGCCGAACGAAGCCGCGTAGACGAAACCCCGCCCCGCGTAGACGACCGCCAGGACCTCCTGTCCCGAAGGGCTGGGGTGCGACGCGGCCAGCATCTCCAGCGACGAGACGGGTACGACCCGCACCCCCAGCCCGTAGGCCAGCGCCACGGCATAGGCGACCCCCACGCGGATGCCCGTGAAATAGCCGGGGCCGCCGGCCACGGCCACCAGACCGACGTCGGCAAAGCCCAGTCCCGCCGCGGACAGGGCCCGCTCCGCCACAAGGGGCAGCTCAGCCGCCTGACGCCGGCCGAGGTCCAGGCTCTCGCAAGCCAGGATCGTCCCGCCCCGCCCCACGGCCACGCCGGTGAGGCGCAAACTGCAATCCAGGGCCAGAATGGTGTTCTCCCTCATCGTTCCCCTTCCTTTACGCACGGCTCGGCCCCCGGGCACTCTCCCGCGACGGTCCCGGAGAAGAGCGCCAGCGCGGCGCGATCGGCGCGATCCCCGCAGGAGCGGACCTCGATCACGCGCTTCCCCTCCTCGGGCGCAGCCAGCCCGACCGTCAGGACGTCCGTCTCCGGCGGAAAGCTCCAGCGCTCGGGCCACTCCACCAACAGCACGGCATCCTCCGCCCCCGCATACTCCTCCAGCCCCAGCTCCTCCACCCCCTCGGGATCGAGCCGGTAAAGGTCCGCATGGGCCAGAAGGAAACGTTCCGACCGGTACTCGTTGACGAGGGTAAAGGAGGGGCTGCGCACTCCGCCCAGGCCCAGCGCGTCCCCCACCCCCTTGGAAAAAGCGGTCTTGCCCGCACCCAGGTTCCCCGAGAGCAGCACGGTCGTCCCGGGGGAGAGCGCCGACCCCAGAAGGCGGCCAAGGCAGCGCGTCGCCGCTTCGGACCGGGAGAAAAGCCGAAACGTCTCCATCAGATCTCCCCCTCCTCGCGCTCCCGCCTCAGGCGCTGCCGACGCCTCAGAACGACGCGGAACAGAAGCACGCCGAGCACCAGACCGGCCAGCGCAAGCACCTTGCGGGGCAGGGCAACGTTCACCCCGCCCAACCGCCCGACCCCGACGATGACGCCCAGCGCAACGGCAAAGCTCAGCCCCGTCAGGGCAAAACCCCTGCGCCGGATGCGCTCCGTCTTTCGCAGCTCCTCGTCCCAGTCGACGCGCCGGCGCCTCACGAACGCAGCTCCCTCAGGACCGGGCGCAGGGCGTCCGCAATCTGGGAGGCCAAAACGCCGTCCACGCCCCCGGAGCGCAGAAGCGCGCCCGCCATGCCGTGCAGCGCGCCGCCCAAGAGCGCCGCGTCCCGAACCGCGAGCCCCGCCGCCAAAAACGCGCCGATGCAGCCGGAGAGCACGTCTCCCGAGCCCGGAACGGAGAGCTCCGGGCCGCCCCACCCCAGACGATGGACCGTTTTTTTGCCGCGCAGGGCCACGATCGTGGACCTGCCCTTGAGCAGCACGCAGCCCCACCGCTCCGCCAGTTCCCGTGCCGCGCCCGGACGATCGGCGCGCACGGCCTCCGCCGTGGTGCCCAAAAGGTGCGCCGCCTCGCCCTCGTGGGGGGTCAGCACCGCATCGCTGCGGGCAAAACAACCCTCCCCCGGCTCTCCGGCCAAAGCGAACAACCCGTCGCCATCCACCAGCAAGGGCCTGGGCCAACGGACCCACAGCTCACGGACCACATTCAGGGCCCCCACGGACCGTCCCAGCCCCGGCCCTACGACGGCGGCCCCGAAGGACGAGGCCGCTGCCAGCGCCGCACCGGCCCAGTCCTTTCCGCCGGGCAGGTAGACCACCTCGGGAAGCCGAGCCGCACACACCGCACAGACCGACGGGGACGAGAGCAGGCTGACGACCCCGCCTCCGCTGCGCAGAGCGCCCAGGGCGGACAGCGCGGGAGCTCCCGGATAGCGGTCGGAGCCGCCCACGACGAGAAGCCGGCCGCGGTCCCCCTTGTGCATATCGTCCGGACGGGCGGGCAGGAGCGCCGCCGCCTCGGCCCGAGAAAAATCCTGGAGCGGCATATTCGTCCCTCCATGTCCATAGAATTGAAAGGGCGGGCCGGACCCGGCCCGCCTCGTACCATTATACCGCTGCGCCAACGGCCCGACGCAGCCGGAACCGCGTGCCGTGATACCGGCATCGCTCAGTAGCGCAGGTTGAAAAGATACCCCAACAATATCCACAGAATAAAAAGACCCAATATATCCGCTTGAATCAAACGGCGGCGGGCTTCATCCGTCACTTCGAGCAACCAGATCCCAGCCTCTTTAGAAAGCACGACAGAACACCTTTTGCACTCTCGGGTATAGGCGAATAATGCCCAACCATGAGTGAACAAGAGGAATAAAAACGTAAAAACCCCTGCCAAGGCAAGCTTCATGTTAACCTTCTCCATTTTGTTCCCCACAAATAGAAAAATCGCCAGGAAACTCGCGAATCCTTTTGCAACAGAAATACTCATGCTCATCAATTGCTTGCATCTGTTATCCACAATGGAAGTGACAGACAGCATCCATGAATCTTCGGCCGGCCTTTCCTCCTGGGATCCATCAGGCCGCAGAGGAAAGGGCTTCAAATAAAAATACCACCCTCCCACCAGAGCGACAACAAAGAGTACTCCTGAAAGCAATACACAAGCCAAGATATCAACCATCATATTATCCCCATAACGTTCCCCCACACCCCATAAAACGATGAAGAAAGCAGCAACAAAGGCGATATAAGACCATAGACGCCACTTGCCATACTTATCCGCACGCTTTTCTTTCATTTCAGGACGTACCTCCCAACAGGATTTTGTTCATGAATACACAAACCCGGAACGCTCTACAAGATTTTCAACGCTGACCACCTCCCTCATTTCCGTACGGAAACTATCCTTGACATCCACCTCCCTTCATTAAAGAATAAAACGCACCGACGTTCGGCGCCGTTGCAGCTGAATTTCGTCCGCATCCATATTTCGTGCGGACAAAGGTCGAAGAATTTCACCGGAGGTGGTCGATATGGAAGTGTTGGTACGCGCTTTCAGGGGCCCGCTTTCCCTGGTTCTGGCAGGGGTCCTCACCCTGCTCTGCCCGTTGGCTCCGGCCACATCGGCCGGTTCCCGTCCGCTCGTCCTGGACGTTCAGGCCGACGCTCCCATCCTGAAGGCGGGGGAAAAGCACACGATCGTCGCGAGGGTGCTCGTGAAACCGGACAAAACCGCCCGGAGAAAACGCGTGCCCCTGGCGGTGGCCCTGGTGCTGGACAGGTCCGGCTCCATGCGTTCGGACGGCAAGATGGACAACGCCAAGCGCGGCGCGGCGGAGGCCCTCAGGATGCTGGACGAACGGGACGTCGCCGCGGTCGTCGCCTACGACGACAAGGCGTCGGTGGTGCTTCCCACCCGATCCGTGGGATCGCCGGCCCCCTTCCGGAAGGCCATCGACGCTCTCCGGCCCGGCGGGTCGACGGCACTCCACGACGGCGTCCAGACGGGGGCCAAACAGCTTCGTTCCTACGTCGACGAGGGGTTTGCCCCGCGCGTCATTCTGCTCTCCGACGGCCTGGCAAACGTCGGCCCTTCCACGACGGAGGAGCTGGCGGCCCTGGGGCGCACCTTGGCCGGACAGGGGATCACGATCACGACCATCGGACTGGGGCTGGACTACAACGAGGACACCATGACCGCCCTGGCGGCGGAGAGCGGCGGCAACGCCTACTTCGCCAGGGACGCCGGGATGCTGCCGGGCATCTTCGCCCGCGACATGGAGGACGCCGTCACGCTCACCGCGCAGCGGGTCCGCGTGGTTGTGGAGTGCGGCGAGTCGGCCCGACCCGTCCGGGTCATAGGCCGCGAGGGCAGCGTCCGCGGCCGGACCGTCGAGGTGCCCATCCACAACCTGTACGGTGCGGAGAAGTACGCCCTGATCGAGATGGAGGTCCCGCCTCAAAAGGAAGGGGAAGTGCCCTTGAAACTCGCGCAGATCCGGCTGGAGTACACGGACGCCGCCACCGGCAAGGAGGCCGTCGACGAGGCGCCGCTCTCGGTCACGTTCTCCCGCGACGGCGACGCGATCGCCAAGGCCCGCCGGGGCGACATCGTCGCACAGACGGAGCTGGCGAGGAACGCCGAGGCCCGCGAGGAGGCGGTACGGCTCGCGGACGCGGGGCGCACCCAGGAGGCCGTGAAGCTGCTGAACGAACGCGCGCTGTTCTCGAAATCCTTTGGGGCGGGAGCTTTTTCGGCCATGTCTCAGGCCGATCGGCAGAGGATGGAATCCGAGGCTCGGGCGCTCGACACACTGACCCTCGGGCTGACCTCGGGAATGTCCTCCGAAGTCCGCAAAGAGGCCCTCTACGGAGCCTATGCTCTGAAGAACCAGCAGACCGAGGTGCAGACCCCGCTGCCGGTCAGTCCGGACGTCTCCAGCGCCGACGCCGCCAGCGCGGACGCGAAATAGGACGGGCCCGGAGTGACGCGGCCCTTCGGCGGTGTTTTGCCGAAGGGCCGTTTTCTACCGTACGTCGTAGCGCACCATCTTTGCGCCCCGGGCCAGCGGGGGGATGAGGTTGAACAAAGCGGCCCAGCCCCAGCGGCGCAGCTCCTGGTTCATGTAGTACTCCACCTCCACATACTTCAGCGCGGGATGCCAGCTTTCAAGGTCCCTGAGGCCCCCGAGCCCCCAGGTGAAGCGCACGTCGTCCCCGTACTCCCGGATCGAGTCGTGCATCTTGGAGTGACGCGCCATCCAGGGCGAGACCGAATCGAAGTGCAGCTCGGCTCCGGAGAACCGCGTCGCCAGATTTTGAAAGAGCCCCCTGATGTCCGATTCCTGGAGGTACATCAGCACGCCCTCCATGATGAAGGCGAAGCGGTGCCCCGGGTAGCGCTCCAGCAGCTCGTCCATCCACGACGTCTCGAACATCGAGGCCCCGATCTGCGGGTTGCGCTCCGATACGGGGAAGAAACGCTCCCGCACCGCCATGACGTCCGGCAGGTCCAGATCCACCTGCACCCCCCTGCCCAAATCCGTCCGCAGAAAACGGGCGTCCAGACCGCACGCCAGGTGCACCACCACCGGTTTCTCCCACTCCTGCAACATCCGGCGCGTCTGGCGGTCGAACCGGCGCGTGCGGATGACCGTCCCCACCTGAGACATCCGCTTGTCCTGGAAACGGGAGAGGTCCACGTCCAATTTCTCCAGGATCTCCACAGCCTTGGTGTCCTCGAGGAGACGGTCGGGCCGCAGCGTCTCCCGCGCCTTGAAATAAACGGTCAAAAGCGCCGTCTCCGAAACGGGGGCCTCGAAGCCCAGCCCCAGGCGAGTCTTATCGGCTGCCTCCATGTTCGAACGACCTCCCTTTGCGAGACCGCAAAAAAATGGCCTCATTATGTTTTTAGAAACAAACATAATGAGGCTAATACTTCCCCCCGAAAAAGTCAATTCCGGCGAAGGAGGGTGCATTGTTCAGCAATAATTGCAGCTGCGCTGCAAGCGAGAAAGCAAATCCTCGATTTGCGTCTTCGACGCTTAGGGGCTTCATCAAACCTTCGGTCCCCCTCGTGCAGGGAAGTATAGAAGCTACCTTACCAAGATGGCGTCCTCGCGACGGAAATACTCTCTCAAGGCTTGGACGGACCGATGCCCCGCCTGGTTCATGATGTACCGTTCCGTTTTGCCCTGCCGGATCGCCGGCGACGTCGGGAAAACGGTCGAGACGCCTTCAGCCTCGCACCAGGCAAAGAAGCGCTTCAGGCGCGAGGCACAGGCCCGGCGGGGGGCCGGAGCCACGGGGACGCGCAGGAGCTGCCGTACCCGCTCACGATATGCCGAGAGGCCATCGGCCAGGGCTTCTCTGCCCTCGTAGACGGCCAGGACGTTCTTTGTATCCGCCATTGTCCCCTCCTTCCTGAATACCCCCGAAAGGGTACGAAAGCACCGTAAAATAGGTAGCGGGATGGTTATCGCTGCTTATGACACAAAAGCCAATCTCTCCCAAAAAGCGATTGAAAGACTTGATTAGATTTGACCATAATAATGGAAGAGAACAAGAAGTCGAAACACGCCGCTGCAGGCAAAACACCGACAAACAGAAAGGGCGAGTCCGCGAAAACCACAGACTCGCCCCAACGTTACTCCTTCTGCTTTGAAAACCCCTGAACCTGAATAGTCTTTACGTTATGAAGCGTTATGTCCTCTTCGTGCAGTTTCGGAACAGAGAGCCCATGCGTCCTATCGCCGCTTTCGTTTGCTCTGTTTGCGGCAACCCATTTATCCTCAAGGCTTTTCCTTTCCACGAGTGAAGGATCGCTGCCGTCCGGTTTTACCAAGGGCCTACTAAAGTATGGATAGTCATAAATCCCGTCATGAAGCAGATGGTAACTGGCGATATCTGGTTCGGTCAGCACTTCTTTAAAATTCCCATCTGGAAAAATGAGCCGCTCAAGAAAAACGTATGTCTCCCACTTCGGCTGCTCCGACTGTTCGATCAATTCCGGGAGCTGCTCACGAAATTTCCGAGCGGAGGCTATCCGCTTTTCCAGATAACCGATCCCCCTGGCGGCGGATTGGGCGTCCATGACAACGACCGGACTCGCTTTTTCCAATCTCTCGCGGACCGTAGGGACTTTTCTGCCGCTGTCTACATAGACGTACTTCCCTTCTTGCCAAACCCGTGTCACTACATTTCGGTCGTCCACCACATGCCAAGCATTGCCTGCGCCTACCTCCTGAACATCTTCCCCATTCTCGTCCCGAGTCACGCGAATAAAGCCTCCACGGCTCCAAGCCTCTCTGACGTCCCACTCCTGCCCGTTCAGGATGCGATCCCGCGCGCGTTCCAGCACACTGCTGCAGTCCCCGAAAGACTCAGACCCATCCTTGAACAAGGCGGCATAAGCCTCTTGCAACGATACGTACTCAACCTGCAGCTCCTTTCGCAGAAGAGTCCGCGGCACCGCATTGAGGTTGGCCCTCAAATCTTCAATTTCAATCTGCATCTCGATACGTTCGAGATCGGTTAGTTTTTTGTCCTGCGCGGCTACCGCCAACTTCCGCATCCTCTCCAGGATGTCGATCGTCTGCGACAGGACCTTGTCCATTGGTTGGGCCCACGACGGCAGCGAATCGACGGAATCCGCCTTCCGCCCTTCCAGCAGGGAAGACGACTCTCCTCTATTCAGGCTGAGTCTTTTGCCCAGCTCGGAGAGGCTCAGAGAATCGTGGATGGGTCGTGCCTGCGGCGTCGGAGCAGGCACGACGGACAGGAAAAATTTGCCCTGTGCGGCGGCCGGTCCGGCCGATGGCGCGATCTTTGAAAAAAATTCTCTCATTCCGTCGATCTGCATGGGAAACGCCTCCTGAGCAAAAACATCCGCGCAGTAATTAATTTCCTCCGACATCCAAAACACTAGAATTGCCTTTCTCAACTTGATGCCGGAGAAAGCATCAGTCCTGAAACAAAGCATAATCTGCAAGGTGCAATAAAGTCAAGAGTTATTTACAAAATTGCGTCGTTGTTCAGTGATAATTGCAGCTGCGCTGCAAGCGAGAAAGCAAATCCTCGATTTGCGTCTTCGACGCTTAGGGCTTCATCAAACCTTCGGTCCACCCCATAAGCGGTCAGTGAAAAGGTCCCCCGCACGATAGGTTTTTGGATAAGATCGGGTATGGAGCGGGCGGCATTGTCGCAAAAAGAGATCAAGCGCATCGAGGTCTTGGAGCCGTTGGTCAACGGGATGATGAGCAATCGGGCCTTATTTACGGGAACCGGGGCAGGCATCCCCTGCCCGCATTGCCCGGATTCATCCTTATCCGGGCACCCGAAGCCCTCGGCCCGGCAATTGGGTTGAGGCACAGCACGGCTGGAGCGCCACGGCTGCCTCAAGCCGCGCCTCGGGCTCCGAGAGGCCGCCTGCAAGTTGGACGCTACCCCTCTCCGGTATTCTTTGGACTTGGCAGTTTGCCCGACTGTTTTTCCAGACGTTTTTCATCAGCTCTCACTCGGCGTTCCAACTTCTTGATATCCTCTTCCGGCGGGAGTTCCTCGGGCTTGATCCCCCTCCGGCCGAGCATGTCGCGCACGCTTTTGTTGTTCTGGATGTGTTCGCGGGTAATAGCCGGCTCGCCATTCAGGTCGTCCTGCTGCACGTTGTGATTGGTCATTTCCATGGCCAGATTCTTGGCGGCGATGGTCAAAGTCGGCAGGAAGTCGGCCAGGGGGCGTGTTTTGATAATCCCGTAACGGTCCTTCATGACCGGAGTGGTATGGCCGCCAAAGAGCGCGGCATCTCCTTTGGAACGAATTCGGCTGATATTCTTGAACATGTATCAAGCTGCTTCAAGCGGTGAGGTAATCGGCCTGCAGACAATGACGTCATAGTCACGTTTTTCATTCGTCGATGTTCATCCCCTGAACACCGTACGCGACTACCCGTCCGGTGTCCGCCAAACACCAAACCGCGTCATTTCATGACCTTCGGATGCCGTCGTCCCTTCAGTCGCAGAGCCGCTTCTTCACCACGACATCCAGGCGCCTATTCCCTCCGCCCGGCTCGGGGAAGCGCCAAAAGCCCGCGGACGATCAGAGAAATGACTCTCGCCCTCTCGTCGGCATTGCATCGCGTATCGTTTCAATTCCGGGCGCCCGACCGCTCAACAAAAAACCCGCCATGTTCGGTTCAAGGAACACGACGGGACTCGGGCTCATCCGAAGAAGGGGTCTATAAACGCTCGATCACCACGACGGCCGCGGCATAGTCCCCGTCGTGGGTCAGGGAGACCCACAGCCTCCTGGGAAGGCCCGGGAGAAACAGGGCTTCGATCTCCGGACTCAGTTTGATCTCCGGAACCCCGCCCTTACGGAGCAGACAAAAGCCGGACGCCAGGGCCACACGCGCCAAGGGCACGCCCGAGGCCTTGCAGAAGGCCTCCCGTGCGGCGAAGGCGGAGGCGTAGCTCGCCGCACGGGCCCGTTCGTTCCCCTTGGATTCCGCATAGGCGATTTCCTCAGCGCGGAAGACGCGCTCCACGAAGCGGAGCGACCCAACCGCCCTCTGCATACGGGAGACGCGGCACAGGTCGATCCCGATCCCGGCGATCACGCAAAACCTCCCTCGACAGTCCGGCCGGAGCCTCCAAGCGGCATGGTGCGCTACGCGATCATACGGGCGACGCCCTCCCGAACCTCCTTCAAGAGCTTCTCGGCCTCCTTCTCCATGGCCTCCATCCACGCGCGCTTCTTCGCCACGTAATCCGCGTCCTTGATCGAGGGCAGGTTGATCGCCACGTTCTCGAGCGCTCCGGAGAGCCCCGCGAAGGCCTGCATGGCCCCGACGGCCAGGTCGCTGGCGGCGTTCTTGTTGCTCTTGTCCAGAAGGGCCTTGGCCAAACGCATGACGGCAAGGCAGTCCTCGGCCGTCGTCTCCGGGGAGACGATCGCCGCCTTGTAGGCCTTCTGGATGGCCTCGCCCCGCGCGGCCTTCTCCGCATCCGTCCCCTTGGGGAGTCCGAAGGCCGCAATGACGCCGTCGAAGGCGTTGGTGTCCTTCTGAATTCCCTCCAGGAGGGCGTTCATCAGCTCGTCGGACTTCGACACCGTCTCCATGACCAGCCCCTCGAACTCCGCGTATTTCTCCTTGCCCTGCGTCAGGCGACAGACCATGGAGACCAGCGCCGCGCCGAGCGCGCCCGAGAGGGCCGCCGCACTGCCGCCGCCGGGGGCCGGAGCGTTGGAAGCCAGTTTCTCCGAAAAGGCCTTCACCGTCATATCCGTCAAAATCATGTCCGTACCTCCTTGAGAAGTCCTTCAAAATTCGTCGGGATCGACCTCATTGCCCGTATCATATCACAACGCAAGGAGCCATGCGTCCCGCCCGGCATCAGGCTCCGTGCCCGTGCCCCAGGTACGCCGCACGGATGTCGGGGTCGTTCAGCAGCTCTCGGGACGGCCCTTCCTTGAGGAGGCGCCCCGTCTGGAGAACGTAGGCGCGGTGCGAGAGCAGGAGCGCCTGCCTGGCGTTCTGCTCCACCAGCAGGATGCTGACGCCCTCCTCGTTGATGCGCCGCAGCTCGGCGAAGATGTCCCGGATGATGATCGGCGCGAGCCCCAGGGAGGGCTCGTCCAGCAGCAGCACGCGGGGACGCGCCATCAGGGCCCGCGCGATCGCCAGCATCTGCTGTTCCCCGCCCGAGAGGGTTCCGGCATACTGGCCCAGCCGCTCCCGAAGACGCGGGAACAGCGAGAGCACCCACTCGAAATCCTCCCGCACCGCCTTGGGGTCCGTGCGGACGAACGCGCCGATCCTGAGGTTCTCCTCCACCGTCAGGGGCGCGAAGATGTGGCGCCCCTCGGGGACCAGGGCCAGGCCGCTCCGCACCGTTCTGAAGGTCTTGGAGGAGAGGGGGACTCCATCCAGGGTCACCGTCCCCCCCGAGAGGCGGACCATGCCCATCAGGGCGTTCATGAAGGTGGACTTCCCCGCGCCGTTCGCGCCGATGACGGAGACGATCTCCCGCTCGCGCAGGGTCAGGGAGAAGCCCTGGAGCGCTTCGATCGCCCCATAACTGACCCGAAGGTCCCGAGCCTCCAGCAGGACGTCCGCCATCATATCGCCTCCTCGTCGTCCACGTCGCCCTCGCCCAGATACGCCCCGAGCACCTCGGGGTTGTTCTGGATCTCCTCGGGCGAGCCCTCCGCGATCTTCGCCCCGAAGTTCATGCAGATGATGTGCGGGCAGATCTTCATGATGAGGTCCATATGGTGCTCGATGACCAGGGTCGTCAGGCGGAGCTCCCGGTGAATGCCCGTGATCAGGTCGTTCAGGGCAAAGACCTCCTCGGGGTTCATCCCCGCGGCCGGCTCGTCCAGAAGCAGCA
The DNA here is from genome assembly GCF_003860125.1 of Fretibacterium sp. OH1220_COT-178. NCBI lineage: Bacteria > Thermotogati > Synergistota > Synergistia > Synergistales > Aminobacteriaceae > Fretibacterium > Fretibacterium sp. OH1220_COT-178. Next base: position 17,064 of record NZ_RQYL01000033.1, read on the forward strand.
GCTTCGGGTCCAGCGCCAGGGCGCGCGCGATCTCGAGCCTTCGCTGCAGCCCGTAGGGCAGCGTCCCCGCCGCCTGGTGGGCCCGGTCCGCCAGCCCCACCCGGTCCAGAAATTCCATGCTCTTGGCCCGGGCGCGCTTCTCCACCTTGCCCCAGCGTCCCACGTGAAACAGGGCTTCCATGAAGCTGTAACGGTAGTCGGCATCGGGGCGGTAGCCCGGAAAAAGGTGCCCCCTCAGGTTCTCCCGGAAGGAGTAGCGGAAGCGGTTCTGCGTGGCCGTCATGACGTTCTCCAGAACCGAGGAGCGCCCGAAGAGGCGCAGGTTCTGAAAGGTCCGGGCGATCCCCAGCCGGTTGACCTGATAGGCCGCCAACGGCGTGATGTCCTGCTCCCGGAACCAGATGCTGCCCGAGGTCGGGTTGTAGACCCCCGAGATCATGTTGAAGAGGGTCGTCTTTCCGGCGCCGTTCGGACCGATGATGCCGGTCAGCGAGCGTTCCATGATGACGAAACTCATGTCCCGGACGGCGTGGACCCCGCCGAAGCGCATATCGACGGACTCCAGCTCCAAAAGGGCCCGCTGCATCCCCATATCCTGCAACGCGCTCACCCCCTTCTCCCGGAGCCGTTTCCGGGCAGGAAACTCCAGATCTCCCGGTTGCCCAGAAGCCCCTCCGGGCGCACCACCATGATGACGACGAGCAGCAGGCCATAGATGAGCATGCGGTACTGCGAGATATCCCGGAAATACTCCATGACCGAGGTCACGATCGCCGATCCCAGCAGGGTGCCGCTCATGGAGCCCAGCCCGCCGAACACCACCACCGCCGTCAGCTCGGTCGACTTCATCATGTCGAACATGGACGGCTGGATGAAGTTCATGTAGCCCCCGAGCAGGGCCCCCGAGATGCCGCAGTAGAACGCGGAGAGCAGGAGCGCCTTCATGCGGGACGCCGTGGTGTTGAAGCCCATAAGCGAGGCCGCGAGGCGGTCGTCCCGCGAGGCCTTGAGCTCGCGCCCCAGCCGGCTGTCGATGAGGTTGAACATCAGGATCGTCAGGACGGTGAAGAAGGCCACCGCAATGTTCCGGGTGGTGTAGGAGTCGATGCCCGGAAATCCGCGCGCCCCCCGGGTGAAGGACTGCCAGTTCTCCAGGATCAGGCGGATCGCCTCGCCCAGGCCGATGGAGGCAATGGCGTAGTAGTCGCCGGTGAGGCGGAGCGTCGGCACGCCGATCATCCAGGCAACGGCCACGGCGACGATCCCACCCGCGAGGATGGCCGGCAGCCAGTGGATGCCGTACCGCACGGTCATGATCGCCGCCGTGTAGGCCCCGAGCGCCATGTAGGCCGCGTGCCCCAGGGTGAAGATCCCCGTGAATCCGGTGAGGAGCGAAACGCCCATGGCCGCGATGCAGTTGATGCAGAGCAGGATGACGATGCCCTCCTGATATCCGCCCAGCGGGTACAGGGCCAGGGCCAGGCCGACAAGGGCCACGGTTGCAGTTCCCCAAAGACTCTTCTTCATGGCGCTTCCCCCTATATCTTGTCGCCGACCCGCTTGCCGAAGAACCCGGCGGGGCGGACCAGCAGCATGGCCACCAGCATGGAGAAGACCACGATATCCCGCATCTGGCTGCTGATGAACCCGGCGGTGAGCATCTCCGCCAGCCCCAGGAGCAGGCTGCCCAGCACCGCTCCGGGCAGGGAGCCCAGGCCGCCGATCACCGCGGCGATGAACGCCTTGATCGTGATGTTGCCGAGCTGAGGATAAATCGAGTACTTGGCGGATAGGAAGATCCCCCCTACGGCAGCCAGCAGGCCCGCGACGAAGAAGACGATCCCGATCAGGAGCGACACGTTGACCCCCATCAGGCCGGCCGTGCGCAGGTCGCACGCCGCCGCCCGGATGGCCAGCCCCCAGCGCGTCCGCGACAGGAAGAGCTGGAGCGCCCCCAGGAAGATAACAGCAACAGCCAGCGAAAGGATATCGGAAGCGTTGACCGTGACCCCGCTGCCCAAGCTGAACACCCCGGACGGAAACGTATCCTGCGGCAGAGCGCGGAAGCGCCCGCCCACGACGATGACGAAGATGTTCTCGATGACGATGCTGACGCCCATCGAGGCGATCAGCAGGTAGAGCGTCGTGGAGGTGCGTTCGCGGATAGGCTTGTAGGCCAGGCGCTCGGTCAGGACGGCCACCACGCCGGAGGCCAGGACGGCCCCGGCCGAGGCCAGGACGATGCCGTACCCGCTCTGGGTCAGCAGGTAGTAGCAGGCGTACCCCCCGACGACCAGAAAGCCTCCGTGCGCGAAGTTGGAGAAGAGCAGGATGGAGTACACCAGCGAATAGCCCACGGCGATCAGCGCGTAGACCGAGCCCAGGGAAAGCCCGTTGATGATCTGTTGGAACAGCGTCGACAGCGCAAAGTTCAAAGGCATCGTCCCCTCGTTTTCAATCGAACCGGCCCGGCACCTCTGCGGATCCGCATCCCGGACCGGGGTCGAAAAGTACGCGGGCGAACCGAAGTTCGCCGCGCGAGAATACCCGTCTCAAAGCAAGGACTCCGTTCGCCGCCTCCTCCCGGGGGAGAGGCGAAGGCTATTCCGGACGGACCTTCTTGAAGAACAGGGCCTTTTTCTGCTTCGGGTCGCACTTGAGCATGACGCCGTCCTTGTCCTTGGGGTTGTGGAACTCGTCCATGGTCAGGACGCAGTGCAGCAGCTCGAGGCTCGCCGTCGCCTCCAGGGCGTCGCGCACCTTGACCGGGTCGTCCGACCCGGCTCGCTCGATCGCGTCCTTCAGCCAGTAGACGCAGTCGTAGGCCATGACGGCGTTCATGAACTCCTGACACTCCGTCCCCGTCCTCTCCTTATACTTGTCGAAGAAGTCCTTCAGCGTGGGATCGTAGCGGTCCACGTGGCTGACCCAATAGGTGTCCCCCAGAGCGTCGCCCGCAACCTCCCACATGAAGTCGCCGTACCCGTCGCCCCCCACGATCACGGTCTTGATCCCCAGCTCCCGGGCCTGCTTCACGGCCAGGGGCAGTGCCTTGCCCATGAACGGGAAGATCAGGACGTCGGGCTTCTTCTCCTTGATGTTGGTCAGCTGGGAGCGGAAATCCACGTCATCGCCGCGGAAGCCCTCGTCCGCCACGATCCTGCCGCCGAACTCCTCGAAGCCCTTCACGAAGAACTCGCGCTGGCCCTGGGAGTAGTCGCTCGAAACGTCGTAGAGGACCGCGGCCTTGGAGGCGTTCAGGTCCTTTGCCGCGAAGTAGGCCATCATGCGCCCCTGATAGGGATCCAGGAAGCAGATGCGGAAGTTGTAGGGACGCACCTTACCGGCCTCGTCCACCGTGACCAGGGGATTGGTGGGAAGGGTGCCGAGGTGGGCGACCCTGCCCCTGTTGAATATGGGGGCGGCCGCGATACAGAGCCCGCTGCCGCTGGGGCCGATGACCGCCACGACCTTGTCCTGCTCCACCAGACGCCGCGCCGCGTTCACCATGTCCTCCTGCCGGGTCCGGCAGTCGTACATCACGACCTCCAGCTTCCTGCCCAAGACTCCGCCCGCGGCGTTGATCTCCTCGACGGCGATCTTCACGGACTCCACCTCCGCGACCCCGTAGGCCGCGAAGTCGCCCGTCACGGTGGCGATCTCCCCCACCCTGATCGCATCCGAAGCCGCCGCGGGAACCGCAACAAACAGCAGAAGCGCCGTCAGGAACACCATAGACTTTTTCACTCGAATCCCTCCCCGCTCCTCAAGATGATGGTCCTTACAGTTGCGTCACCGAGATGAAACCGAAAAATTTTTCCTCCTTGTCTGTCTTCATTTTATTGCATTACAAGACAATCGTAAAGATGCCGCGCCGACGGATTCCTCCTCTGAAAAGCAAGAGAGGAGCAAGCGTGCGCTCATTGGATTTTGTCGGCTGTCCCTTCGTTGTTTTGTGCTATTATCTAGCGTGAGGAAAAAGAACAAATATTTTTGTTTGGACCTCCCAAAAACAAAATTTATAGAGAGCATTTCGAAAGGAGTCTTAGCGTTGTTTCGTCTGCGCAGTCTCAAGGCCAAGTTCATCGCCGCCGTCGGAGGCATTTTCCTCCTGTCGATCCTCATCCTCTCGAGCGGCATACTTCTGAGCGTCAACGCCCAGGTCCGGCGCCAGCTCCAGGAGAACGTCCGCTACAATCTGGAGGGATTCTACAGCCTCCTGCGGATCTACGAGCAGCAGTCCCTGGCGCGCGCCCAGAGGTTCGCGGAGCGCGAGACGCTGATCCAGGCGGTCCGGTCCGGAAGCATCGAGGCCTTGAGGATGGCCTCCGTCCCCATGCTCCAGGAGAGCGGCATGGACTACCTCGTCCTGACGGACGCCAAGGGCGACACCCTCTTTCGCGCCCACGTCCCCGACGAGCTTCCCGCCTCCGGGGACAACATCGCCAAACAGGAGAACATCCGCCGCGCCCTGAGGGGCGAGAGCAGCGTGGGAATCGAGGAGGGCCGCGTCGTCAGGCTCTCCATCCGCGCCGGAGCACCCATCCGCCACAACGGAGCCATCATCGGCGCCCTCTCCACGGGCTACGTCGCCAGCAACAACAAGCTCGTGGACGAGGCCAAGCAGATCACCGGGGGCGACTTCTCGATCTTCCTGGGACACGAGCGGGTGGCCAGCACCATCCCGGGACGGGACGGCAAGCCCCTGAACGCTCCCCTGCCGCAGGAGACCGCCTTCGCCGATGCGGCCTCGTTGAAGGAGGATCCGGGGCTCGGCCCCGATTACCTGTCCGCGTTCCGCCCCCTGAGCGGCGCAAAGGGCGCCCCGATCGGCTTCGTCTCGGCGTCTCGGCCCCTCGACATCGCGTCGGACATCATGCGCGCCATCTTCAAGGCGGCGCTCTGGAGCATCCTGATCCTCCTGCTGCCCACCGTGGCGCTCACCGTCCTGCTCGTCCGCAGGATCGGCCGTCCTCTTGCCCACCTGCGCGGCCTGCTGGCCTCCGCCGGAGCCGGGGATCTGACCGTACACGGGGAGATCCACTCGGACGACGACATCTCCGAGCTGGTGGCGACCTTCAACCAGATGACGCAGCAGCAGTCCTCCATGGTCTCGAACGTCCGGACCTCCGCGGCGGAGCTGAAGTCGGCCTCCAGGGGAATCGCCGCCTCCATAGGGGAGGCATCCGCCACGACCCGGGAGGTCTCGGCCTGCGTCTCGGAGGTTTCGGGCCTCATGACCGACGGGGCCGATTCGGTCAAGGATGCGCATCGCGTGCTCCTCAGCCTCGCGGAGCTCGTCCGGTCGGCCCAGGACAAGAGCCGGGAGGTCCTGGAGCTCTCCGAACGCACGCTGTCCGCCGCCACCCGGGGACACGAGACCGTGGATCAGGCCGTCCGCAGGATGGAGCAGATCAAGGCCCTCAGCAGGGAGACCGAGGAGTGGATGGCCACTCTCGACGAGAATTCCCGACGCATCTCCACCATCACCGAGACCATCACCGGCCTTGCCCGACAGACGAACCTCCTGGCCCTGAACGCCGCCATCGAGGCCGCCAGGGCCGGCGAGGCCGGCAAGGGGTTTGCGGTGGTCGCCGACGAGGTGAGGAAGCTCGCCGAGGAATCCAACAAGGGCGCCATGGAGGTGGCCCAGCTCGTCGGCCGGATCGTCGAGAACACGGCCGGAGCGGTGGCCGGAATACGCCAGAGCAGCGCCGAGGTGGAGAACGGAGCCGCCGACGTCCGCCTCGCGGGAGAGGTCCTGAACTCCATATTCGAGGCCAGCAGGGATGCGGGTACCGCCGTCGACGAGATCGTCTCGATCGCCGAGGAGGAGACGGGAAGCGCCGAGGAGGTCGTCCGGCTGGTCGGAGACATGCTGGAGACCTTCGAAAAGACCGAGCTCAAGGCGAGGCGGGCCGCGGAGATGACCGACGAGACCCACACCACCATCCAAAGCATCGAGGCGGAGACCGACGCCCTAAACGGGATGGCGGAACAATTGGACGAGAGCGTCAGCGTCTTCCACGTCAACGGCGGGGCACTGGTCAGCCTGTCCGACATCGGGCGCGTCAAAAAGGCCAAGTCCGACCACCTGCTGTGGAAGATGCGCATCGAGAACATGCTCAAGGGAACGGAAAAGGTACGGCCCGAGGACGTGAACGCCCCGGAGGAGTGCCGGCTGGGCCAGTGGTACCACTCGGCGGACAACCCCTTCAGGGATATGAGCGAATATCAGGCGCTCGACCGACCCCACAGAATCGTGCACGAGATGGCCTCCAGGGCCGCGGAGCTTTACGGCAAGGGGGACGTGAAGGGAGCGCGGGGTTGTTTCAGGCGCCTGCAGAAGAGCTCGGGCAAGGTCATTCGCCTGCTCAATCGCCTGATCCGCAGGATCGAGCACAGGAAGTAGTTCCCTCGCGGACGCCCCTGCCCCCGATTTGCTCTCGGGGGGCAGGGGCGTCCTGCAGTATGGAGTGTCGCGTCTTGTAGTATCATTGAGGGAAATCCGACGGCTCCGCGGCGGGTCTGCCGCGGACCGCAGATCAAAAGAGGGGGCAATCCTATCATGAACAAGCCCATCATCGGCGTCCTGGGCAGCATTCGCCGCGATTCCGACGCCGATTTCGTGTGCGTCGACCGCACCTATACGAACACGGCGTGCATCCGCGCCCTGGACCGCAACGGCGGCGTGCCGATCCTCGTTCCGGTGCCCGAGGTCCCCACCCTGGCGGACCCCGCCCTGGCTCTGTGCGACGGGCTGCTCTTTCCGGGCGGATGGGATGTGGACCCGCGCCACTACGGAGAGCCGCCCCACGCGACCCTGGGACCGGTATTGCCCGAGCTGGACGCCTTCTGGTTCCACGCGGCGGCCTACGCCATGGAGCGCCGCATCCCCATGCTGGGCATCTGCCGCGGCATGCAGCTCCTGAACGTGGCCTGCGGGGGGAGCCTTTATCAGGACATCGGCGAACGTCCCGAGAAGAACCTGCTGCACGCGCAGCAGCTGCGCCGGGACACCCCGACGCACAAGGTGCTGATCGAGCCGGAGAGCCGCCTCCGTCGCATCCTGGACGCGGAGAGCGCCTACACCAACACCCTGCATCACCAGTCCGTGAAGAACCTGGGCAAGGGGCTGGCCATCTCCGCGCGCGCCGAGGACGGGGTCGTCGAGGCCATCGAAAGCCCAGACGGCCTGATCGTGGCCGTACAGTGGCACCCGGAGGATCTCCAGACGACGGCCCCCGCCATGAACCACCTCTTCGAGGACCTCTGCGACCGCGCCCTGCGCTACCGCAAGGACAGGGCCTGAAGCCCGGGGCCGGGGAGGATTTCTGCGGAACTATAGGGTCGTTGCAGGGAGTGGTTTTATCCTCTATGCCAATATTTATCGGAATATACAATTTTAATTGTCATTTTGATTAGAGTCAGCAACAAGGGGGTATTTCATGAGCTCGCTTAAGAGAAAAAACGAAGAGCAAGCTTGCTACAGGATGATCCTGAACTACATAAAAAATATGATCCACCAAGGGAAACTAAAGGACGGGGAAAAACTGCCTCCCGAGAGAAAGCTTGCGGAGCAGTTCAACGTGAGCCGTATTCCCATTCGAGAAGCCCTGAAAATCTTGGAATTTATGGGCATCGTAGAAAATCGCAGCAATGGTTTGTATGTAAAAAAAATAGGCCTGAAGGAGTTGATTGAAAAAATCGACTTCACCTTTGACATCAAGGAACGCTCAGTGCTTGATATCCTTGAGCTACGTCACGCTTTGGACGCCATGGCTGCCGGTTACGCGGCCATAAGGCGCTCTGGCGACGATATGGATTTTCTCAAAAACAATCTAGAGAGCATGCGAGAACTCAAGAAAAATTTCACTGGCAAGGCAGAAGAACTTCAAAGGCTGCGTCTGCTGTCCCACCAATTTCATCGTGGTATTGTAGCAGCCTCGAAAAACGATGTCCTTCTAAGTATTTATGAAAGCCTTTTTGCCCTTTTAGACATTTCAAGGCAATGGACTATAGGGGATTCCGGAATTTCTTATAATTCGATTCTGGCTCACGAAGCTATTCTCTATAAAATCGAACAGCAAGATAGTGTGGGGGCTCAACGTTCTATGACCGAACATTTGACGGAAGCAGCCGAAAGACTGAAGGTATTATTCAAGGAACATGCTTCAACGATCGAGAACAATCCCCTGCCTGAAAAGGGAACCTCTTAAAAGCAGCCCACTCAAATCCCCTGTCACCTCCCCTATACCCTTTAGGCCACGATATCACGATATATATAATTTTCTTGCGCAGTCCTCATTCAAATCAATCTAATGTTAATTTAATAGTTTGATATTATACCTGCTACTTTGCAATGGAATTCCATTACATTGCAAAGAAAAATGGAATTCCAAATAGAGATCTCATATTTTATGCCTGTCAATCATGGTTGTCAATCTCGATAGACAAAAGTGTCGCCGGACTGTGATAATGTCATCCCTTAGCGGGACCGAGAGAATGTCCCCCCCTCAGGACAGGAGCCTCTTGGATAATGGAGGCATGAGGAAT
>NZ_RQYL01000034.1 GCF_003860125.1 Fretibacterium sp. OH1220_COT-178
AAGGCGGTTTCTATCGGCATCGAGGTCTATGGACTCGATATGCCACGGCTTTTTCAGACCAAGCGCGATTTCAAACACTTGAATGTCTTTCATAATGTCTCGATTATACCACTTCTGACAATTTTGAACTCATCCTTACCCACTCTAAATATCGAGGAACCTTTTATTTCAATACCTCCTCAGGAACCCAACAGATGTCGCAAGCCGCCCAGCTCTATCTGTCTATCTCTCGGATTCGGCCGCAGTTTTACAACTGTGTGGCCCCTCAATTTGCCGATGCCGAGGGCAGACGCGTACGCCTCATTGAAGCTCCTTTGGTCACAGAGACATCGTTGCTGGCGCGTTTGGAGGAAAATGCCAAATGCGGCTATTTTTATGCTGCGATAAACGATTGTGCTTCTTTGGCTGATTTGACCCTTTTACCCGAGCGTAGTACCATCGCTAAACTTCTGGGAAAGGCTTTTGCCGTCTACGAGGCAATGGATTTTATGCAGTATAAAGAAGCGTTTGAAGGGATTGAAAAGATAGAGTCCATGCTCAAGACTCTCTCGTTGCCCAGGCTTGGGGAGATCCTGGCGGAACAGAGGTCTTTCCTTGAACATGTCAAGGAGAATAGCGAGGAGGAAAACATTCATAACCTCGTGGACCTCTATTTCAACATGGGACGGGCCTTTGAACGCGGGAATTACGCGGATGTCCTGGCTCGTTTCTGGCGGCTGCGAGAGGGAATTATGTATTACCGCCTTTGGGTCAATCATAGGATTGACAGACGCCATCTTGGGAGAAGCAAAGCCAAAAGCCTCGAATGTTTGAAAAAGAGTTCCTTTGATAAAACGGTAAATTGGAAGACGATGAAGTTCGTCAGACAGGATCTGAGCGTATTTTCCGGAATTCTGAAAAAAGTTTTCGGCGATACCGATCTCCAGGCTTTTGAAAAGCAATTCAGGAGTAAACTTGAGAATTTGAGAAACAGGCGAAACCATACAATCGTGGCGCACGGAATGCTTCCGGTTGCCAGGGAGGATGCCGAGATATGTTTGGATATAGGTAAAGAACTCATCGAACTACTGCCAGGGGGTAAACTGGTGTACGAGCGGTATCCATTTATGAGGGAGAATGTGAAAGAGCTTGTCGATCTGCTCAAGATGGTCTAGCTTTTCCAGAATGGTCAGGCCTCGCTGAGAAACCCGCTCGGGGTCTGCCCTCGCGTCATCCCCTCGGCCCAACTCTTGGCGCGATAGTTTGAGAGCGTGATGCGGGGCAGAGCCTCTTTGAATCCGGGGCTGGCGTCGTACTCGCAGAGAGCGTCCTGGTTCCGGCCGGTACGAGTCCCTGCGCTTAGGTGGATCTCTCCGCCGTGTCCCGAACGGCGCACACGGCGACGTGCCTCAATCAAGCCCAAACAACGCTTAAAAACAGGTCCCCTCATCTCTTTTGACTTCTTCTCTCGTTGCGACCTTTCCCTTGACTGCGGTCCGATCCGCACCTCTCGGAGGTTTTCTGTTTCGTTCCCCGCCCTTGGCTAAATTGCAAATTCAAGCGAATGGTTTTTTAAAAAAATACGATTACAATAGAACCGGCTCCGTGGAACGCCGCCCGTCCAGGAGGAGGGGCGCCGCAGGGCGCTTCGGGGGTGGCGGGTAGCGGAGGATGGATTCTCAAATTTTTATGAAGGGGTGTTTGGGATGAAGCGGGTCCGTCTTTTTTCGCTGGCGTTGGTTTTGGGTGTGCTTCTGTCGCTTTTTGGCGTCTCTCCGCTCGGTGCGGCCGAGGGGACGCGCAGGGTCGTGGATATGGGGGGGACCGAGGTCGTCCTTCCCCAAGACGTGAGGACGGTCATCGACCTGTGGCACGCCAACAACCAGGTCGTCCTCCTGCTGGGGGGAGCGGACAAGCTGGTCGGGACGACGTCGATCGTCAAGGAGCTGCCGTGGTTCGCCGAGGTCTATCCCCGGATCCGGGAGGTCCGGCCCTACGCGCTGTCCTCGGGGTCGGGCAACTTCAACACCGAGGAGGTGCTGAAGGCGAACGCCGACGTGGTTATCACCTCGAGCGCCCAGGACGCCAAGGTCCTGCGTGACGCCGGAATCACGACGGTGCTCGTGACCTTCCGGGACTTCGAGGGGCTCAAGGAGACCGTTCGGGTCACGGCCCGGACCCTTGGCGGGGACGCGGAGGAGAGGGCCGAGGCCTTCATCCGCTACTTCGACGGCAATCTGAGACAGATCCGGGAACGGCTCGTCGACTTGAAGGACGCGGACCGGCCGAAGGTCTACCAGATTCGGGGCAAGAACCCCCTCGAGACCGACGGACGCGTCAGCATCTGCACCGAGTGGATCGAGGCGGCGGGGGGCATCAACGCCATCGCCCACGTCACGGACAAGAACCAGGGGACCGTGACGATGGAGGAGCTCCTGAACGCCGACCCCGACGTCATCATCGTCGCCACGCGAAATGCCGCTCCCGTCATCGAGCAGATTCGCACCGCGCCCGAGTGGGCGTCGCTCAAGGCCGTCAAGAACGGCAGGGTCTACGCCAATCCGGTGGGGACCTTCCTCTGGAGCCGCTACAGCTGCGAGGAGGCCCTGCAGGTCCTCTGGGTCGCCCAGCTGCTGCATCCCGACAAATTCCGTGACGTCGACATGAACGCGGAGGTCCGAAAATTTTACAAAACCTTCTATGGCTACAATATGACGGAGGACGGGGCACGGCGGATGCTCGCGGGGCTCGATCCCCAATGACCCGCAGGAGGATTCCGCCCCTCGCCGTCCTCGCGGTGCTCACCGCGGCGGCGGGGGTGGGGGCCCTCTGTGCCGGCCGCTATTTCGTCGGCGTCCGGGATGTGTTCGGCGTCCTGGCCTCCAGGCTGGTTCCGATGGAGCCGGCCTGGGACCCGTCCGTCGAGAAGGTGGTCCTCCTGCTCCGACTGCCCCGTATCGCCGCGGCCCTTTTGATCGGGAGCAGCCTTGCGGTTTCCGGGGCGACCTATCAGAGCATTTTCAAGAACCAGCTCGCCGCCCCCGAGCTGCTCGGGGTCTTTCAGGGAGCCTGCGTCGGGGCCGCCGCGGCCATCCTTCTCGGCGCGGGGCCCTTCTTCGTGCAGGGGACGGCCCTCTGCGGGGGCGTCCTGTCCGTGTCCGTCGCGATCCTCATCACGCGGCTCTTCAGGAGCGATTCGAGCGCCATTCTGGTCCTGTCGGGGGTGATCGTGTCCGGCGTCATGCGCTCCGTGCTCGGCATGCTGAAGTACGCCATGGACGCGGAGACGCAGCTTCCCTCGATCACCTATTGGGAGCTGGGGAGTCTGTCCGACATGACCTTTCGGAAACTGCTCCCGATCGTTCCGGGCGTGGCCGCTGCCATGGCGGTGCTGCTCGCCATGCGCTGGCAGTTCAACCTGCTCTCGCTGGGCGACGACGAGGCGCGCTCCCTGGGCGTCAACGTCACGGTGGTGCGCGGGGTCACCGTGGCCTGTGCCACCATGCTGACGAGCTGCGCGGTCTGCCTATCGGGCACGATCGCCTGGGTCGGGCTGGTCATCCCCTATTTCGGAAGGCTCCTCGTCGGGCCCGACAGCGTGAGGCTGACGCCGGTCGTCGCCTTCATGGGGGCCCTGTTTCTGATCGTCGTCGATACCGCCGCACGCTCTCTCTCGGGGGTGGAGATCCCCCTGAGCATCCTCACCGGACTCGTCGGGGCCCCCGTCTTCATCGGGATGCTGTACCGGCAGAGGAGGAACGTGAGATGAGCGTGCTGGAGGTCCGGGACGCGTCGTTCGCCTACGGCCGGCACGAGATCTTCGGCGGCGTATCGTTGACCCTCGAACGGGGCCAGATCCTCTCCGTCATCGGTCCCAACGGTTCCGGAAAGTCGACGCTCCTCAACTGCCTTGCCGGCCTCCTGAGGCTGAACACGGGCGAGATCGTCCTGGAGGGCAGGCCCCAGAGGAGCATGCGTGCGCGGGATATCGCCAGGGTGGTGGGCTACGTCCCGCAGAATCCGGCCTCCGTGTACGGTTATACGGTGCGTGATTTTGTCGTGATGGGGAGGGCCCCGCACATCGGGATACTGGCGAAGCCCGGCAGGCGGGACTACGCCATGGCCGACGCCGCCATCGACGCCATGGGCATCGCGCACCTCGCCGGCAGCCCCTGTACGGAGATCAGCGGAGGGGAGCGGCAGCAGGCCTCCATCGCCCGGGTCATGGTCCAGAGGCCCAAGGTCGTCATGATGGACGAGCCGACCTCCGCGCTCGACTTCGGGAACCAGATGCGCGTCATCGGGATGATCCGGAGGCTTGCCTCGGAGGGGTACGCGGTCATCATGACCACGCACACGCCGGACCACGCGATCATGCTGGACGACACGGTGGCCCTGCTCGACCGCAGCGGAGCCCTGAGGGTGGGGGACACGGACGCGATCCTGCGGGAGGACCTGCTGAGCGCGGTCTACCGTACGGACGTCAGGATGGTCTACGTGAAGGAGGTCGGCAGGATGACCTGTCTTGCGTCGGGCGGATAGGCTCAGGGGACGTGAATTTTGGGACCACTTTGGAATGGATCGTCGGAAAGGGGCCGGCGGTGCGGCCCCTCGGACCCCTCTGCGCCTTACATTTTTGACTCAAAAAAGGTAGAATGGCCTTGTTGTCCTTTGAAGACGAGTCACTGGCCACATCGGCGGAGAGGGGTGTCCAAGGTCCATGGATTGCCGCGGAAACGAATTGTTGCGCGTCGACGGAATCTGTAAGGATTTCTCCACCGTGAGGGTGCTTCACGATGTGTCCTTTCGGTTGTGCTCCGGGGAGATCCTGGGGATCATCGGCGAGAACGGCGCCGGAAAATCCACGATAATGAAGATCCTCAGCGGCATCCATTCGCCGACCTCCGGGGAGATCTACCTGGACGGCAAAAAGGCGGATGTTCTGAGCCCTATGGATGCCAAAAAACTGGGCATCAGCCTCATCCCTCAGGAGTTCAATCTGGTGAACGACCTCACGGTCTACGACAACGTCTTCCTGGGTTCGGAACTCCTGAAAAAAAACGGCCTTCTCGACAAGGCTCGAATGAAGGAAAGGACCGCCGAGCTTCTGAGGGACCTCGGCGTATCCATCCCGCCCGAGGCGAGGATCGAGGACCTCAGTGCGGCCGAAAAACAGATGGTCGAGATCTGCAAGGCCCTGGCCTTCCGTTGCCGCATCCTCATCATGGACGAGCCCACCACGGTGCTCACGCAGCACGAGACCGGCATTCTCTTCAACCGGATGCGCCGGCTGCGGGACGAGGGGATGACGATCATCTACATCTCCCACAAGCTGAAGGAGATCAAGTCGATATGCGACCGTGTCCTGGTGCTTCGGGACGGCAGCTTTGTCCTGGACCGCCCCACGGAGGAGATCTCCCTGGAGGAGATGGCCCAGAGCATGGTGGGCCGCGAGCTTTCCCAGATCTTTCCTCCCAAATTGCAGCCCCGGACTGCGCCTCTGCTGGAGGTCCGGAACCTCTCGGTTCCCGGTGTGCTCCACGACGTCAGCTTCACGCTGAGGGAGGGCGAGATCCTCGGTTTCGGCGGACTCGTCGGGGCCGGCCGGACCGAGGTAGCGGAGGCTCTCATGGGGCTGCGCCCCCTCTCGGCGGGGGAGATCCTCCTGCGGGGAAAGTCCCTGCGGGTTCGGACACCGCGTGATGCCGTCGAGGCGGGGTTCGCCTACCTCTCCGAGGACCGCCAGGGAAGCGGCATCATCACCTCTTTCAGCGTCGTTCACAACACGACCCTGACCTCGCTGCCCCGCTATTCGTCCTCACGGCTCCGATGGCTGGACAAGCGTGCGGAGACAGAGGCCGCCGGACGGTATCGGGATCTTTTCAACCTCAAGGCCCCGTCCCTCGGAACGCCCCTGGAGCACCTGAGCGGCGGAAATCAGCAAAAGGTCTCCCTGTCGAAGACCATCGACACGAGACCCTCCGTTCTCATCGCGGACGAGCCGACCCGTGGGGTCGACATTGCCGCGAAGCAGGAGGTGTATCGCTTCATTACCGACATCGTCAGGGGAAGGATCGCCTGCATCCTCATATCCTCCGAGATGGAGGAGCTCATCGGCATGTGTCATCGGGTGGCGGTCATGCAGGACGGCAGGATCACGGGGGTTCTGGACGGAGATCGCATCTGCGAGGAGGAAATCATGTTTCATGCCACCGGAATAAGGGAGGGAGCCTGATTTGAAGCGCTTTGCCGGATTGTCGGATGTGCTGTCCCTGCGAAGACAGGCATCGTTTATCGCCCTGATCGTCTTGACGGTCCTCTCCTCGTTCATGAGTCCGTATTTCCTGAAACTTCAGAACCTCGTCAACATCGTGCGCCAGGTTTCCTACACGGGAATAATCGGCCTGGGGATGACCTTCGTCATCATCTCCGCGGGCATCGACCTCTCCGTGGGGTCCGTCCTGGCCTTCACGGGGGCCGTGGTGATCCTCACCATGAACGCGCTGCTCCCGATGCTCCAGAGCGAGGTGCTGGTCCTGGCGCTGGGGATTATCGCCGGGGTGTCGGTCGGGGCCTGTGCAGGCGCCTTCAATGGTCTGATGATCACCCGGGGGCGGATCGCTCCCTTTATCGTGACCCTCGGCACGATGGCCATCTTCCGATCGCTGACGCTCTACATTGGGGATGCGGGAGAGATTCAGTCCCGAAACGCCCTTTACGGGTCCTTCGGCATGGGCTCGGTCCTGGGCATCCCGGTTCCGGTGATCGTGTTCCTGGGGATAGCCCTGGTCCTGCATCTCGTGCTGAACAACACCCGATATGGGCGCTACCTCTGCGCGGTGGGTTCGAACCAGAGGGTTGCCCTTTTCTCCGCCATCGACGTCGATCGAATCCGATTTTATGCCTATACGCTCACCGGTGCGCTGGTTGGGGTGTCCGCGGTGCTGCTGGGCTCCCGCTTCAACGCGGTGAGCACGTCCAACATGGGGCTCGCCTTCGAGCTGGACGCCATTGCAGCGGTCATCATCGGCGGTACGGCCATGTCCGGCGGGCGGGGGACCATCTGGGGCACCGTGTGGGGGGGCCTCATCCTCGGGATCATCAATAACATGATGAACATGGTGGGGGTCTCTCCCTACCTGCAGGGGACCGTGAAGGGGCTCGTGATCATTGTGGCGGTGTACGTACAGCGGCAAAAACAGTAGAAAGGACGAGGACCGGAGGAGGACGATGCGGATGGTCGGAAAGGATCCCGCGGGGCAGGGGACGTCCCCGCGTTCGGGCGGGCGTCCCGTCATTGTCGTCGCCCCCTACCCCCAGCGTCTCCGCACCATTTTTTCGGAGGAGACCCTGGCCGAGCTGGAGGCGCTGGGGGACCTCCGCTATCTCGGGGACGGGGAGGTCGACGGCGCGGTGCTGGATTCGGCCCTGGAGAATGCCGCTGCCGTTATCGGCCAGGTCCCTCTGCCCGAAGAACGCCTGAGGCGCGTACCCGGCCTGAGGGCCATCTGCAACGTGGAGGGCAATTTCTACCAGAACATCGACTATGAATACTGTTTTCGCAACAGCATTCACGTGTTGAACTGCGGCTTGGCCTACGCCCTTCCCGTTGCGGAGATGGCCCTGGGGATGGCCCTGGACCTCGCGAGGGGCATCAGCCGGGAGGACCGCCGGTTTCGCCGGGGGGAGGAGACGTACCTGGCCGCCGGGTGTCTCGATTCGGTGCTGCTGTCGGGCTCCCGGGTCGGCATCGTCGGGTTCGGCAACCTGGGCAGGGCCCTGCTGAATCTTCTCGTCCCCTTTCGATGCTCCGTCCGCGTCTACGATCCCTGGCTTCCCAGGACCGTCATCGAAGAGTACGGATGCCTGGGGAGCTCCCTGGAGGAGCTTTTGCGGGAGAGCCGTTTTATCTTCGTCATGGCGGGGGTGACGCGGGAGAATCAGGGGTTCCTGAGCCGCGAGCGGCTGGAGCTCATCCGGGAGGACGCATTCTTCCTGTTGATGAGCCGTGCCGCGGTTGTGGATTTCGAGGCGCTCTGCGACCTCACGGAGGCGGGGCGCTTCACCGCCGCCACCGACGTCTATCCCGAGGAGCCCCTGGGCAGGGACCATCGCGCGCGGCGGAACGAGCGCCTGCTCCTCTCGGCCCACAGGGCGGGAGGGATTCCCCAGGCGTTTGCCTCCATCGGCCGGATGGTGGTGGACGACTTGAGGCTGGTCCTTAACGGGCTGCCGCCGGTGCGGATGCAGCGTGCGGAACCCGAGACGGTGTCGCGCTTTGCGAGCCGGCCCGCGCCGCAGGCGTGAGGGGCTGGAGGCAAAGAATTCAACGACGAGGGGGTGCGGCGCAGCGAGGACGTGGTTTTCCGGTGTCTGGGGGCGGGGTTTGAAGTCTCGTTTCGGCGTCTTTAAGGGGTCTGAATAAGGAGGTCTTTCGAAGATGATGAGAAGGTTTGCCGTAAGTGCGCTGCTTTTCGTTTTTCTTGTTTTTGCCCTTTGCGGGGCGGCCTCGGCGGAGCCCAAGGATTATAAGGGGAAGATCGGCATCTCGCTTCCTACCGCGACCCACGGCTATATGGGGCGGGTGAACTGGTGGGTGAAGAAGGCGATCGAGGACTGGAAGAAGAAGAGCCCGGAGCTGGAGTTCCTGGTGGTGACCGCGGACAGCGTGTCCAAACAGGCTGCGGACATCGAGGACCTGATGATCAAGGAGATCGACGCCCTGGTCTGCTTCCCGTTCGACTCCTCCCTCACCTCCGTGATCGAGAAGGTCTATGAAAAGGGCATCTACACGGTGGTGCTGGATCGCGGGACGACGAAGCCCGTCTACGACGTCTACATCAGCAACGACGACGAGGGCTATACCCGCGAGGGGACGAAATGGATCGCCGAGCAGCTTGGGGGCAAGGGGAAGCTGGTCATTATCGAGGGCATTCCCTGCGAGATCAACACGATTCGCGTCAACACCATCAAGGAGACCGCTGCTCAATACGGCCTGGAGGTCCTCGATTCCCAGCCGGGGATGTGGAACCCGGAGAAGGCGCTGGCGGTGATGGAGAACTACCTCCAAAAGTATCCCGAGATCGACGCGGTCTATACGGCCGACGACGACATGATGAAGGGGGCGCTTCAGGCCTACAAGGAGTCCGGAAGGAAGGACATCAAGATCTTCCTGGGCGGCGCGGCCGACAAGGAGGTCCTCAAGATGATCATGGAGGACTCCAACCCCCTGGTGAAGGCGAACGTCACGTATCCTCCCGACTGCATCGCCACGGCGATCGGCCTGGCGGTCCTGGGGCACAACAACCAGGTTCTGGAGGGGTTCTATCAGAAGAAGCTTCCGGTGCGCATCACCTTGGCGGCGGAGCTGATCACCAAGGAGAACGTCAAGCAGTACTATGTCGAGGACGAGCTGAACTTCGGCAAGTAAACCTCCCAAGAAGCGGATTTTGTGCGACGATCGGGCTGCCGGTACAGCGTTGACGGCAGCCTTTTGTTCAAATCCCAGTTTTGGGCATAAAGGGGAAGAGATATGAGCACAATCAAGGGGCCGGGGATTTTTCTGGCGCAGTGCTACGGGACCGAACCTCCTTTCGACAGCTTGAGCGGCCTGACGTCCTGGGCGGGGGCGTTGGGGTACAGGGGAGTCCAGATCCCCGCGAACGAGAAGGGATTGATCGACGTCGATCTGGCCGCGGCGTCGCCCGCGTACTGTGACGACCTGCGGGAGAGATGCAACGGGCTGGCGATCACCGAGCTGGCCACCCACCTCTTTGGCCAGCTTGTGGCGGTTCATCCCGCCTACGACGATCTCTTCGACGTGTTCGCGGAGCCCTCGGTCCGGGGAAGCCCTCGGGAACGACAGCGTTGGGCGGTCTGGAAGATGATCAATGCCATCAAGGCCTCCGCCAACCTCGGGCTGAGGGTTGTCCCCACGTTCAGCGGCGCCCTCCTGTGGCCCTTTGTCTATCCGTGGCCGCAGAGACCCCTGGGGCTGGTGGAGGAGGGATTTGCCGAGCTGGCCCGCCTGTGGCGCCCCATCCTGGACGCCGCGGAGGAGTACGGCGTCGATCTGGCCTACGAGATCCATCCGGGCGAGGACCTGCACGACGGCGTCAGTTTCGAGCGCTTCCTGGAGGCCACGGGGGATCACAAACGCGTGAACATCCTCTACGACCCGTCTCACTTCGTCCTCCAGTGCATGGATTACATCGGTTATATCAGGACCTACGCCCCTCGCATCAAGGCTTTTCACGTGAAGGACGCGGAGTTTTCCCCGTCGGCGCGTCAGGGCGTCTACGGAGGGTACGGGGCCTGGAGGGAACGGGCCGGGCGTTTCCGCAGCCTGGGCGACGGGGATGTGGACTTCAAAAAGGTCTTCTCCGCCCTGACCGAGGTCGGATACGATTCCTGGGCGGTTCTGGAGTGGGAGTGCTGCATCAAGGATTTTCGGCAGGGGGCAAGGGAGGGGGCGCCCTTCATCGAATCCCTGTTGATCGATACGGCGGAAAAGGCCTTCGACGACTTCGCCGGAGGGGATACGGACGGGGCGAGGAACCGAAGGATCCTCGGCCTGGATTGAACGAGGAGAGGGGAAGGAGGCGAAGGACGTGCGAAAACTCCTGGGGGGCATCATCGGAGGAGGGGAGAACTCCTTCATCGGCTACGCCCACAGAGCTGCGGCCACCCTGGACGGGGAGGCCGAGATCGTGGCGGGGGTCCTCTCGTCGGACCCCGAGCGGGGCAGGGCCCGAGGGGCCGCTTTGGGGCTGGACCCCAGCCGCGTCTATCCGGACTGCGAGAGCATGATACGCGGGGAGAAGGCCCTCCCCGAGGGACGGCGAGTCGACTTCGTGATCATAGCCGTTCCCAATGCGCCCCATCACGAGTTGTCGATGGCGTTTTTGAAGGAGGGATTCCACGTCTTCTCGGACAAGCCCATGGCGGTGTCCCTCGCTCAGGCCCTTTCGATCCGTGCGGAGGCGAAACGGCGCGGTCTCCTGTATGCCCTGACCCACGGCTACACCGGATATCCCATGGTCAAGCAGGCCCGGCATCTGGTCCGGGAGGGCGAACTCGGGAGGCTGCTTCGGGTCGTGGTGGAGTACACCCAAGGGTGGCTCGCCCCGCTCGTCGAAAATCCCGAGGCGTTTACGACATGGCATCTGAACCCCGATGTATCGGGCCCTTCCTGCACGATGATGGACGTCGGAGTACATGCGATCAACCTCGTTAACACCGTTACCGGCCTCGTCCCGGAGCAGATCTGCGCGGATCTTGGCTCCGCCATTCCCGGAAATCCTCTGGATGACAACGGCAGCGTTCTGATCCGCTTTGACGGCGGCGTGCGGGGCCTCCTCCACGCCTCTCAGGTCTCGTCGGGGGAGGGCAACGCCCTCAGGCTTAGAGTCTATGGGACGCGGGGCGGGCTTTTCTGGGATCAGGAAAACCCCGACGTGTTGGAGTGCATGAACCCCGACGGCACGAGCACGATCTACAGGAAGGGAAGCGCCTGTCTCTGCGAGGACGCCCGGGGGGCGGCCCGCCTTCCCGGAGGGCATCCGGAGGGGCTGGTTCGGGCTTTCGCCAACATCTACCAGGGCGGGTTCAAGGCCATCCGCGGCGAGAGGGACAGGCCGGGCTGGGATTATCCCTGCTCGTTTCAGGGGACTGTCACCCTGGCCTTCGTCGAGGCGGTCCTGAAAAGTTCCGCCTCCAAGTCCTGGACGGACGTTGCCCGGGTGGAATGAAGGGCTGTTTGGCTTTCGGTGGCAGAGGGGTCGTTTCCTCCGGGAACGGCCCTTTCTCTATCCCCGTACCCCCTCATCTTCTATAATAAGAGTTTGGGGATGCCCCAGTCCTCGAATCCGTATCCCCATGGAGGTCTGCCATGCTGTTCGACGAACGAAGGAGAGCCGAACTCCTGCAGAAATACGATGCGCTTCCGGACCCGGAGCGGGAACTCCTTCGGTTTCTGGCCGTGGTCTACATTCCCGTTGCCGTCACGAACCTCACGAAATGCCTGAACGCCTCGGAGCTCCGCACGCCCAGGGGGATACAATGGAGCGCCAAGGTCCATATTGCCCCCCTCCTGGAGCGCTGGCGGCACGCGGGACTGATCGATGCCGTCCAGGAGCGGAAGACGTTGTACTGGTACCTCGACCGTCTGCTGGCGGAGCCCCTCGCCCGGGAGGCCCTGGCCCTCGGGGAGTTCCGGCCGTTCGACCATGCCGTCGAACAGACTATGGGCCTTGCCCGGGAGGAGGCCGCTTACTCTTATTCCTTCTCCCTGTCCCGTCTCTACCGCTCCTTCCGGAGGGTGTTCTACGAGGGCGACGCCGAACGTTTTCAGGCTCTCCTCGGGAGGCGGTACGGCTCCGCGGCGGATTGCTACGCGGAGGACCATTCCTACAATCCCCTTACGGATATCCTGGCGAACCCGCTGGATACGGATCTCCTGATGTCCCTGCCTGCGGATCTGGCCGAGCACGTGTTCTTCGGGCTTCTCCACAACACGATGCGGGATCCGGAGACCTACCGCAGGGTGGCGGACGCCTTCTTCACCTACTGCGTCGCGAGGGATATCCCCTCCAAAATGCGGTTTCGCTTTGCCGAGCGCCTGTTCATGCACGGGAGGACGGAGGAGGCCCAGGCCGCACTCGAGGGGCAGGAGGATCCCGACGCGTACAGCCTCAGGGCGTTTATCGCCTTCGTTCGGAACGGCGACGAGGCCGAGGCGACGGAACTCTACGAGGCGGGGCTGAAGGCGCTCCGTAAGCTCACGGGCAAACGGTCGGTGGCGTTCCTGTCCTGGTCGTCCTTCCTCTACCCGGTGCTGCTCTTCAAGGCCGGGGTGGAGAAAAAGAGGATCGCCGCCTACGTCAAACTGGCCTTCGAGTGGGCACAGAACGATTTCAGGCCGATTGCGGCCAGCCTGTGGGAGGGGCTGTCCCTTGGAGGGGAGGAGGACGCGAGTGCCCTTCTGAGTCGGCCCTGCATCGAGAATCCGAGCCATGCCAGAAGTCTGTTCTCGTTCTTCTGTTTGCTGTTCCTCCATTGGTTCCTCCCCGATTCCGACGATGGGCTGACCGATGAGGCCCGGACGGTGATCGTCCTCCTGGACGACCTCGGCCTGCACTACTTCAAACGGGAGCTGCTGGAGATCTACGGGGAGGAGAGCGAGCGGCCCGGCCTGGCCCATCCGCTGGGGGCCCTTTTGGGGGAGGCGGACGGCTGGGAGCGGTCCCTCTCCGAGCTTCAGGGGATCGGCGGCGCCGCTCCGCGAGGGAGGGCGAGCGGCGACAAGCGGCTGGTCTGGGAGGTCGACTGGAAGGTCTCCCGGGGCAGGGTCTGTGCCCTGAGCGTCGCGCCCGTGGAGCAGACGCTTCAGAAAAAGGGCTGGAGCAAGGGGCGCAATGTCGCGCTGAAGCGCCTCTACCGCAAGGCGGACACGGTCCCGTGCCTGACGGACCAGGACCATCGCGTCGCGTCGGCGATCCGGGAGTCGAGGGATTTCTACGGTACGGAGTACTACCTGGATGTCCCCCAGGCGCTCTGCGCTCTGGCCGGACACCCGCTGCTGGTGCGTGCCGGGACGGGAGAGCGGGTCGAGGTGGTCCAGGACGAGCCGCGCCTCTCGGTCCGGGACTCGGGCGATGGGTACGAGCTGAAGCTCTCCCCCTTCCCCGACCCGAGCGCGGCGCTGTCCTTCGTCTTCTCCCCGGACGGCCCCAATCGGCTGCGGGTGACGCGCTTCGAGGACCGTCACCTCCGAATGGCTCAGATCGTGGGGGCGTCCGGCCTGAAGGTGCCCGAGACGGCCCGGGAGGCGCTGCTGAAGACCCTGGGCAGCCTGGCCTCCGTCGTCACGATCCACTCCGATCTCGAGGGGGTCGAGACGGACGCCCGGACGGTGGAGGCCGACGGCAGGCTCTGCGTGCAGATCCAGCCCGCCCAGGACGGGTTGGACGTGGACGTCGTCGTGCGTCCTCTGGGGCCCGGAAGCACGCCCTGCCGGCCGGGCCGCGGCGGGATCAACCTCTTCGGGGCGCAGGACGGCCGGCGCGTGCAGACGCAGCGCGACCTGGAGGCCGAGCGGGAGGGGCTGAGGCTCCTTCGGGAGGGGTGCCCTGCCCTGGTGGAGGGGGAGCAGGCGGCGGACGAAAAATGGCGGCTGCCCGACGCGGAGCTCGCCCTGGAGTTCCTGGTGCAGCTCGGCGAACTGGGGGACTCCGTGACGGTGGAATGGCCCAAGGGCCAGAGCATGAGGGTGGCCGCCGTCGCGTCGGAAAGTCACCTCAGCGTCTCCGTGCGCGAGGCGCGGGACTGGTTCGGGATCTCCGGCGAGCTGCGCGTCCGGGAGGACCTCGTGCTGGACATGAGGACGCTGCTGGAGCGGATGAGGGCCGGGCTGGGGCGCTTCATCCCCATCGGCGAGGGGGAGTTCCTGGCCCTGACCCGGGAGTTCCGCCGCAGGCTGGAGGCCCTGGGGTCGCTCGGAGACGTGAGGGGGGACGAGGTCCGCGTCGCCCCCCTGGCCGCGGGCCTGGCGGCGGAGCTCGTCGAGGGGGCGGGGCGCGTCGAGGCGGGGCCCGAGTGGCGGGCGCTGCTCGACCGCGTCGCGGAGGCGGAACGGATCGTCCCGGCCCTGCCGCCGACCTTTCGGGGCGAGCTGCGCGGGTATCAGGCCGAGGGGTTCGCCTGGCTCTCCCGCCTGGCCCACTGGGGGGCCGGCGCATGTCTGGCGGACGACATGGGGCTGGGCAAGACGATCCAGGTCCTGGCCCTGCTGGTCGCCCGGGGGGGCGATGGCCCGGCCCTGGTGGTGGCCCCCACGTCGGTCTGCTCCAACTGGCTGGCGGAGGCCGCTCGCTTCGCCCCGACCCTGAACGTGCGGGAGCTGCGCCACGGCGACCGGGAGCGGCTGCTCTCGGAGCTCGCCCCCATGGACCTGGTCGTCACGAGCTACGGCATCCTTCAGAACGAGGTGGAGCGCCTCGCGGAGGTCCGTTGGAGCACCGTCGTCCTGGACGAGGCCCAGGCGATCAAGAACATGGGGACGAAGCGGTCGGGCGCGGTGACGAAGCTGGATGCCGGCTTCCGGGTGGCGACGACGGGCACCCCCATCGAAAACCGGCTGAGCGAGCTGTGGAGCCTCTTCCGGTTCCTGAACCCGCAGTACCTCGGGTCCCTGGAGAGCTTCACCCGGCGTTTCGCCGTCCCCATCGAGCGGGACGGGGATCGGGAGGCCCGCTCGCGCCTCCGGCGTATGATCCAGCCCTTCATCCTGCGCCGGACCAAGGAGCAGGTCCTGGAGGAGCTGCCGGCCAAGACGGAGATCACCCTGAGGGTGGAGATGCGGGAGGAGGAGTTCGCCTTCTACGAGGCCCTAAGGCGGACGGCGGCGGAGGCGTTCTCCGACGGGACCGCAGCGGAGGACAGGCGGCTCCAGATCTTCGCCGAGCTCATGAAGCTGCGCCGGGCCTGCTGCAACGCCTCTCTGGTGGACCCCGAGGTGCGGCTTCCCTCGGCCAAGCAGGAGGCGTTTCTGGACATCCTGACGGAACTGCGGTCGGGGGGGCACAGGGCGCTGGTGTTCAGCCAGTTCGTCGGTCACCTTGGAACGTTGCGGGAATGCCTGGACCGGAGAGGGATTGCCTACCAGTACCTGGACGGGGCGACGCCGCCCGAGGAGCGGCAACGGCGCGTCGCGGCGTTTCAGGCCGGGGAGGGGGACTGTTTTTTGATCAGCCTCAGGGCCGGGGGGACCGGACTGAACCTGACGGCGGCGGACTACGTCATCCACATGGACCCGTGGTGGAACCCCGCGGTGGAGGAGCAGGCTTCGGACCGCGCGCACCGCATCGGCCAGGAGCGGCCGGTCACGGTCTACCGAATCGTGGCGAAGAACACGGTGGAGGAGCGCATCGTCGACCTGCACGCCTGGAAGCGGGACCTGGCCGAGAGCCTGCTTGAGGACTCCGGAGCGGCGGTGCGTCTGTCGGCCGAGGAGATGCTGGCCCTGATCCGCGAGGCGCGATGAGTTGTCCTGAGCCGTTCGGCTTGGAGATTGACGTTCTTCCGCCTCCTGAGTCGGGAGGAAGCAAAAAATGAAGAAAATGATGAAAACGATGTCGTCCGCCGTTTTTAGTTTGCTCGTTCTTTGCGGTGCCTGCCTCGCCGGGGCGCGAGGACGGAGCTTCGATGCTGCGTACGGCGTGTTCATCGGGATGAACGGCGGGGAGGCGTTGAGGAGTGAGCGTGTCCTGAGGACCCAAACCCTCGTTGTCGACCCGGCCAATTTCGGGAAACAGGAGATCGAGTTTCTGAGGTCATCGGGGCATACCGTCTACGGCTATCTGAACATCGGCTCTCTGGAGGAGTTTCGCCCATATTACGACAGGTTCAAGAGACTGATATTGGGAAGATACGAGCATTGGGACGGAGAATGGTGGATCGACGTGTCCGCCGCGTCCTGGCGGGATTTTATTGTCTCCGAGCTGGCTGCGGGATATGTGAAGAAGGGGATTGACGGTTTTTTCGTCGACAACTGCGATGTCTATCACTACAGAAAAGAAACCGGGATCTTCGATGGGCTGACGGAGGTGTTGCGCCGGCTTTCGGGATATGGGCTGGAGGTCCTCATCAACGGCGGGGACGAGTATGCGACGGCTGTTCTGGAGAAATACGGCGGCATCGAAGGGCTGTTTTCCGGGGTCAATCAGGAGAACGTGTTCACGAGGACGGATTTCGAGAGGGGCACCTTCGGCAGAAACCCGGAGTCGGACAAGCGGTATTTCATGGCCTACCTGGAGAGGATGGAGAGGGCGGGGGCGAGGGTATGGCTGCTCGAGTACACTCGGGACGCGAGTATGGCCGAGGAAATTGAGCGCTTTTGCAGCGCCAGAGGGTGGGGGTGCTTCGTCTCCGACTCCGTGGAACTGGATTGAGTTTTGGAAGATCGCGAGCTCGGATCGGCGTATGAGGCTGGCTGAGGGGGTTGTATTGGAAGCCCGGCTGGCGCGAATCGAAATCGTGGCAGAAGTCCGAGCGATTGTAGCGGAGGAGGGAGCTTATGCTTCGCATCAACAGGAATCGGCTTTGGAGCGATCTGGAGGCCCTGGGGCGCATCGGGGCCGGAGCCAGGGGGCGGACTCGGCTGGCGTTTTCGTCCGAGGACCTGGAGGCCCGGCGTCTTCTGGTCCGCTGGATGGAGGAGCTGGGGCTCGAGGTCCATTCGGACGCGCACGCCAACCTCTGGGGCGTCCGAATGGCCACGGAGCCGACTTTGGCTCCGGTCGTGGCCGGATCGCACATCGACACGGTGCGGGAGGCCGGGATGTTCGACGGAACCCTGGGCGTGCTCTCGGGCCTGGCGGCGGTGCGGGCCATGAACGAGGCCGGCATCGTCACTCGGCGTCCCGTCGCGGTCGCCAGCTTCTCGGACGAGGAGGGGGGACGCTTTGCCGCGGGCGGGTTGGCGGGCAGCCGGGCGATGGCGGGGCTTCTGACGGACGGGGAGCTCGGGGCGAAGCGCGACGAGGCCGGGATCAGCTGGCTCGAGGCCGCGGCGCAAAGCGGCTTCGTGGGCTCCGATCGGCTGGAGCCTCACGCGTATCTCGAGTACCACATCGAGCAGGGGCCGGTCCTCTGCGACGAGGGCACCCCCATCGGCGTCGTGGAGGGCATCGTGTCCCTGTCCTGGCTGCGCTTCACGTTTCGGGGGCAGGCCAACCACGCCGGGGCGTTCCCCATGGACCGAAGGCACGACGCCGGCCTCGCCGCCGCCTGTGCCTCGGTGGCGCTGAACCGCCTGGCCCTCGAACTGGGGGAGGGGACCGTCGTCACGGCAGGACAGCTGGAGCTGAAGCCCAACCTGGCGAACATCGTGCCGGGCGAGGCCGTCCTGACCGTCGACGTCCGACAGTTCCGGCCGGAGCTCTTCGAGGAGGCCCTGGAGCGCGCCGAACGGACGGTGCGGGCGGAGGCGGATCGCCTCGGCGTGGAGGTGACGGTGGAGCGCCTGTCCCGGGCGGAGGGCGCGGTCTTCCTCCCCGAGATGACCGCGATGGTGGAGCGACACGCCCGCGCGCTGGGGTATCGAACCCGGCGGATGCCCAGCGGCGCGGGACACGACGCCCAGATCCTGAACCGGCTCTGCCCCACCGCGATGATCTTCTGCCCGTCCGCGGGCGGCCGCAGCCATTGCCCGGAGGAATTCTCCTCGCTCGACGAGGTCGGGGCGGGGGCCGACGTGCTGCTGAACGGCCTCTTGGAGCTGGCGGAGCGGTAGGGTCGTTCTGCGTCCCCCCGGAGCACGGGCAAAAAAGAGCACCCGGCAGGAACGGTTTGGGAAAACGGCGCCAGGGAGGCGCCGGTTCAATTTCAGTTTGTTTTCAAAAAACGGCGGCTTTGATGGTCATCTCAAAACCGCCGTTGGGTTGCCTATATTCTGTTGGGCGCATGAAAGCCGTGCCGTCGGACGAGGTTTTTTATATCCTGTTGGGCAGTTCTTAAATCTTCGATATCAAATGTCTCCTTAAATTCCTTTTTTAAAATCGCGTTCTACCCACTCATACAAAACTTTGAGTTGCTCCTGCGTATGAAACCAATGTTCCCCGCCCGTCATTGTAGTCAATTCGCAATGAAACCTCCGAGAAAATTGTGACACGACCGAGTTGGGAATTAAGCTGTCCCTATCGCCACAAAGAATTCTTGTAGGCGCATCCCAGTTTTTTATGGTATTTTCTTTGGCAAAAATAAAATATTTCCAGGAAAGCGTTTGTCCAAAATTTGTGGGTATGAGTTTTTCTTTTTGGAGTTGCCGTTCTGAAACATTTGCCCACTGCATCATATTGAGGATTAAACGCTGCATGTCTACAACAGGAGAAACAAACATACACCTTTCTATTTGCATCTTTTCAAATGCCAACATACTAAACCATGCTCCAATACTGTTCGCATAAAGAGAAACTTTTCTCCAATTTTGATGAATGCGATTCATAACGCCAACCAACTCCGGAATTACATTCCATGGCTCAAATGTAGGCGCACTGGATTTACGCTCCCCATGTTGCGGTAAATCAATACTCAACACTTGATAACCATATTTTACGGCAATTTCAGCAAAGTTTTCAGCTTCTTCTTTGTTGCCACCCTGCCCATGAACATACAAAAACACTTTATCTGATAAAGCCCCCCATAAAATTGCAGGTATCCTCTCAATATATGAGTGCTTCGTTTCCATAGCTCCTCCAACCAATCAAATTATTGTATCTATTTAAGATGGCTCTTTAGAGTTAAGGCGCTGTTGAAATGTGAGGCGGGATACATGCGCGTTGCAAAGAACGCGGTAATGAATACAGCGTCAAATATAGCTGATGAAAAGGGGTTGCACAATGTCTCTCCAAAAATGCTTTGCGGACGCTGGTGGACGGTCTCGAACGGCGCCCGACAGAGCAGAAGATGAACCAGCCTGTCGATCCGGAGAGGGTTCCGCCGGTTTTTTGAACCGTTTCGAGCTTTTGCTGCAACGCAAATGCAACGTATTTTTTTGCGTTGCATTTGCGCCTCGGCGATGCCGCCATAACGGCGGCACTGGACAGACATTCCGTTCCTCAATGAAACGGAAGAGGTGAGCCGATGGCACTCCGGCGGGAATCGAAAACCCCAATGCCGAATGCCTCGACATCGAAAACAGGATCGATGACGGCCTGAGGTCTGTCCCACCCTATACGCTCGAGCTCGACTCCGCAAAGAACCTGATCGTCCTCACCGTACGGGAGGGGTTTGGACAAGCCCTACCTGTACAGGGGAAAGGCGTACAAAGCCGATGAGCGCAGAGTGCTGGGCGTGCTGTCGGAGAATCGGGATCTGACGCGTGCGAGATAGAGGGGACGACCGGATACAACAAGGCAAAGCTGCTCCGCGTCATCCCGAGGCTCCTTGAAAAAAACGTCATCGCAAAGGTGGGGACGGGAAGGGGCACGAAGTATACCGGCGTTTAGGAGCGCGGCGAATCCGAAGGCCGCCGGGGCGGCGATTCGCCCCCCGGTGCCTTGACAGCTGCGTCCCCGACCTGTATCATGCACCCCAACAACCGAATAGGACTTGCAACGTCATCAAGAGCGGTGGAGGGAAAGGCCCTGTGAAGCCGCGGCAACCCTTGCGAGAGCAAAACGGTGCCAATTCCTGCAGGATTATCCTGGGAGATGATGGGTGCTCGCGACGACGTCTGCCCGTCATGTGAAGCCCCTCCTCCGCGGAGGGGCTTTTTCGTATCCGGCGATGTCCGGTGATGAAGGACGAGAGGTGAAGGGATTTTGATTGTTCTTGAAAACGTCTGTAAGGACTTCGACTCGGGGGAGGGGCGGTTTCACGCCCTCAGGGGGGTGAACCTCTCGATCCGCAAGGGCAGCGTCTTCGGCGTCATCGGGCGCAGCGGGGCGGGCAAGAGCACCCTGGTGCGCACGATCAACCTGCTGGAGCGTCCGACGTCCGGCCGGGTGACGGTGGACGGCGTGGACCTGTCGGCGCTCTCCCCCGACGAGCTCCGCAGGGCCCGACGCGGCATCGGGATGATCTTTCAGGGGTTCAACCTGCTGTCGTCCCGCAGCGTGGCGGAGAACGTCGCGTTCCCGCTGGAGCTGGCGGGATGGGACCGTTCCCGCATCGCGGGCCGCGTCGACGAGCTGCTGGATCTGGTGGGGCTCGGGGAAAAGCGGGACGCGTACCCCGCTCAGCTCTCCGGCGGCCAGAAGCAGCGCGTGGGCATCGCCCGGGCCCTGGCCCCGGAGCCCAAGATCCTGTTGTGCGACGAGGCCACGTCGGCGCTGGACCCCCAGACGACGCGGGAGGTCCTGGAGCTCTTGCGCGACATCAACCGCAAGCTGAAGCTCACGATCGTCCTGATCACCCACGAGATGGCCGTCATCAAGGAGATCTGCGAGGAGGTGGCGGTGCTGGACGGGGGGCTGGTCGTGGAGTCGGGGGCGGTCTTCCGGGTCTTCACGGTGCCCCGGTCACCGGTGACTCGCGAGCTGGTGGCCAGCGTGATGACGCGGGACATCCCCGAGCACTTCGCGGCGCTGGACTTCCTGAGCGAGCCCGAGGAGGACTGCGGGCTCCTGCTGCGCATCTCCTTCCTGGGCGACACGGCGGCGGAGCCGATCATCTCGGGCGTGGTCCGCAGGTTCGACGTGGACGTCAACATCCTTTACGGCACCATCGACCACATTCAGGGCGTACCCTACGGGACCCTGATCGTGGAGCTGACGGGCAACGGGACCCGGGAGGCCGCGATGGAATATCTCAAAAATCTGAACCTCGGACTGGAGGTGATCGGCTATGTCCGCCGCAATCTGGAAACTCCTGTGGCAGGCGTCGTGTGAGACGCTCTACATGATCGGCGTCTCGGGGCTCCTGGCCTGTCTGGGGGGCATCCCCCTCGGCGTGGTGCTGGCGGCGACCTCCCCCATGGGGCTGATGCCGCGGCCCTGGCTGAACCGAACGCTGGGCTTCGTGGTCAACGCCACGCGCTCCACGCCCTTCATCATCCTGATGGTGGCGATCATCCCGCTGACCCGGTTGATCGTGGGGCGCTCCATAGGGACCACGGCGGCCGTGGTGCCCCTGGCGCTGGCGGCGCTGCCCTTCATGGGGCGCCTGGTGGAGAGCGCCCTGAACGAGGTGGACGGCGGGGTCGTCGAGGCGGCCCAGGCGATGGGCGCGTCGCCGATGCGGATCGTGATGAAGGTCCTGTTTCCCGAGGCCGTGCCCGGCCTGCTGCGCGGCGTCACCCTGATGCTGGTCAACCTGGTCGGCTACTCGGCCATGGCGGGCGCGGTCGGGGGCGGAGGGCTGGGCGATCTGGCCATCCGTTTCGGGCACCAGCGGTTCCGTCCGGACGTCATGCTGGCGACGATCGTCGTGATGATCGTGATGGTGCAGTTCATCCAGAGCGTGGGGGATTGGGCGGTGCGGGGGATTCTGCGTCGCCGTGGTCTGGTGGAGTGAGCCCTCGAAAGGACGAGGGAACAATGGAGTCCAGGGGGGGCGTGAAGGATTCCGGGCTCGACTTTATCTTAGTGGGGAGGTCTTTGTCATGTTGAAGAAATTGTGGGTGTTGTTGTTCGCTCTCTGTCTCGCCTCGGGGGCGGCCGAGGCGGCGAAGATCAAGCTGGGGGTGGACGGTGGCCCGCACGAGGAGATCGGCGAGCTGGTCCAGAAGCTGGCGGCCGAGAAGGGGCTCGAGGTCGAGCTGGTGCGCTTCGCGGACTTCATCCTGCCGAACGCGGCCCTGGCGGACGGGGACCTCGACGTGAATTCCTTCCAGCACGTCCCCTATCTGGAGGCGATGATGAAGGATCGGGGGTACAGGCTGGTCCCGATCGGGAACACGGTCCTGATGCCCATGGGCGCGTACTCCAAAAACGTCGGGAAGCTGGAGGAGCTCAAGGAGGGCATGACGGTCGCGATTCCGAACGATCCCAGCAACGGGGGGCGGGCGCTGCTCCTGCTTCAGGACCAGGGGCTGATCAAGGTCGACCCTGCGGCGGAGCTCCTGCCGACGGTCCTGGACGTCACGGAGAACCCGCACAAGTTCAAGTTCGTGGAGCTGGAGGCCTCCCAGATGGTGCGCGCCATCGAGGACTCGGACTTCTCGGTCATCACCACGAACTACGCCGTCGAATCGGGGCTGATCCCCGCCAAGGACGCGCTGTTCATCGAGAGCAGCAAGTCGCCCTACGTCAACGTCATCGTCGTTCGGGAGGGGGAGGAGGGCAGGCCGGAGTTCAAGACCCTGGTCGAGTGCTACCAGAACGATACGGTGCGCAAGTTCGTGGACGAGAAGTACAAGGGCGCCATCGTCTGCGCCTGGTGACGGCGGGAAAGATGAAGGGCGGTCCCCGAGCCGGGGGCCGCCCTTTGTTATAATTGGGAACAATCTCGTCCCTGGGAGGGGCGGGTGTTGTCGTATCGTTTCGTCTTTATCGGAAATTGGGGCGCGGTCCGTTTCGCCGGCAGGCGAGGCGGCATGGGCGCGGGCGCTTGTGCGCGGAAAGGAAAACTGTCTATCATGGCCAATATGGGGAAAACGTTCAAATTGAAGGCGGAGGAGCGCGACGCGTATTCCTTCGAGTACACCGTGGGGCGCCATCGCCTGTTGATGAGCCGGACGATGAAGTCCGACTCCCTGCCCGTGGTCGGATTCTGTCCTGTGGATCTCCTCCTGGCGGGGATCGCCGGGTGCCTCGGGATGACCATCCGGGCGACGATGGAGGAGAAGGGGCTGACCTATGAGGACCTGAGGATCGAGGTCGAGGGCATCCGGGAGCCCGATGCCAAGATCTCCGCTTTGAACCGCGTCAAAACGAAGGTCTTCATCAGGACCGACGCGCCTCTGGATCAGGTCCGGGCGGTCGTCGAGGAGAGCGAGGCGGACTGCACGGTGCGCAGCACGATCGACCATGCGCCCGCCTTCGAGACGGAGGTCGTTCTGGAGAAATAGGGATCGTGTTTTACGTGTGCGGCGCGCTCTTCGTGGATGAGGACGGGGAGCGGCCGCTCGAAAGGGAGGTTTTCGGAAATGATGCATAGTAAGGGCGGCAGGATCGTCCTTTTGGTCCTGCTTGTGGCGGTGGCGGCGTTGCATGTCGCCGTGCGCCCCGCCGCGGCGGAGGAGCCCGTCTCCTACGACATCGCCGGACGGTGGCTGATGCAGGGCGAGGGGTACGGGGACAGGAACAGCCTGCGCCTCCAGCTGAGGCTGGATGGCGTGCTGGACATCCGCACGGGGATGGTCGATAACCGGCGCTGCGTGACCGGCTACGACATGTGGATCCGCATCGACTCCACCCGGGTGAGGATCAAGACCTGGCAGGAGCGCCACCGTGAGGAGCTGCGCGTCCCCATCCCGCTGCCGGAGCTGAGGCCCACCCTGAGCTCCCCGCTCGTACTCCCGGCCGTCAAGACGAGGGAGGGGCTGATCTATCAGGTCACCCTGACCTCCGTCACGTCGGGCACGGTCAAGATCTACGGAAACATCGACCTGGACGTCGTGGGGAGGACGGAGATCAACTCGGAGTGCGCGCTCTGGAAGGAGGGGTCCGACAAGCCCGATATCAAGGACCTGGTGAGCGGCTGTTCCGTGGGGGCCGGTGCGGGGTCTCTGCTCCTGCTGTTCCCCGTGGCGCTTCGTCGCGTCCGCAGACGCCGCGGCTAGCGGAAGTTTCCGGGGAAGTCTGCACCCGGCCCGATCCGCCCCCGGGGAGGCGGATCGGGCCTTTCCCGTTTCTGAAGGTTTTTTGCGCAATGAGGGAGGGGATGCAGCCGTTTGGGTGTCAAGGGACAGAGAAAATGTCATGGTTGAAAGGGTGAAATGGGACAGAGAAAAAGTCATCCCCCCCGCCCTTGCTTCCTGCTCAAGTTGCATTGAGGCTGTTTGAAAATTCACTTTCAGCGTTGACTGCTGCCTGCTTCTCGAACCTCTTGGGATATCTTCGCCATGGATGGTCTGCGGCGGGTTTGTGCGCTTTGCCTTTGACGGCGGCGGGAGGGTTGCACCCCGCCGCTTTTTTCATCTCCCCGACCTCCTTTGCCTTCCTCTCTTTCGGTATTTCCATCATCGGATACGCTGTGCCGTCGTAAAAAAGGACGACGCTTTTGTCGAGCAATGTCAGAACCTCCACTTTCGTGTTTCGCCTGAAGAGCTTCTTCTCTCCACTCGTCTCTATCGTTGCCCATTTTTTGCCCCGCCATGAGATCGTCGAGTCTCCGCCCATGCTCCGAGTCTCGCGTGTGCACAGGAGCAGACGCAAGTCCTCCAACGAGGGGGCTGGCATGAAAGAACTCCCCTCCCGAGCCTCGATGCCAAACTGCTCCGAGAGCTTCCTGGCGTATCCCAGAAGGAACTCGTTGGCTTTCTCCAGGGTTGTAATCCCTGCCAGCCTGAAATCGACAGGCAGACGTCTTTGCAGCGTACCCCACAGGCGCTCGATGCGCCCCTTCGCCTGAGGCGAGCAGGCCTTGATGGGCTGGATGCCGAGGGTATGCAGGACACGGCCGAACTGGGTCAGCGGTCGTTTCAGCCCGGCATCCTCCTCTTCCGCGGACAGTTCCGCCTCCTTTGGCGAGAAGAAGATGGTGTGGGCGTCGGAGTATACGGCATGCGGCACCCCATGCTCCATGAACGTACGCTGCAGGACCCGGAAGTATCCATCCAGCCTCTCCGTTTCCTCAAGCCACAGAGCCACAACGGCGCTGGTGGCGTCGTCGATGGCGCCATGGAGGCTGAGGAGGCTGCCGGTTGAGAGCCAGTCGAACGGTGAGGCATCTATCTGGATCATGTCGCCCATCTTAAGTCTGCGTTCCCTGCGAAGGCGTTTGCGTGGCGTCTTGTGGGAGCAGGGGATAGAGATACTCCTTTCTTTCAGAATTCGCAGTATGGATTTGGCGGAGATGC
>NZ_RQYL01000035.1 GCF_003860125.1 Fretibacterium sp. OH1220_COT-178
GTTTAAGCGAACTTTAGTTTTGCACCCGTCGGGTGCGGCAAAAATTGTTTGAAGTCTGTCTTTGAGACAGGTCAAAAATTTTGCCTGAGGATTTGGGCAACGTGTCGCTACAGGACCGCGTAGGGATTCTCGAAGATGCGGACATCCGAGCTGGTGCCGTCGGAGAAGAAGATCTGCATGGAGACGAACCAGACCTTCTCCGCCGTATTCTTGGCAAGAAAACGCCCCGCGACATCGGCAGAAGGAGAGCTGTCCTCGCCAGGCTTCGGTTTTTCACGCATCCGGTTGGGGACCTTTTTGTTAATGCCGTAGACGATCCGGTCGATGACGTTCCAACCTGCGCCCAAGGACCAAAGCTCCCGGAAGATGTCGATTTGGATATCAGTATTCCTCCCCTTGGAAAAGGTCACCCAATCCGCAGAATCCAGAGCTTTCCACACTTCTCTCATGTATTCTTCGTGGAGATCAATTCCAAAGAGCCGAGGACCGTGCAGACCGCCCGCCTGATCGACATATTTGAGCTCCAGCTCGTATTGGGGCCGCTTTTTCAGATCGATGGTGTGCTGGACATACCGTTCCTTTGTCGTAGGATTACGTTCGCTCGAAAAACCCGTGGAGCGGAAATCCTGATCCGGCGAAACCCTGTAAAATATCTCCCGAGCTTCCTTTCCTGTGTGTGCGTAGAACGTCACGATATCCTCACGGACACAGCTGAGCTTCAGACATATGCCGGAACTTTCCTGTTTTTTGCCCCCATCCCAAACTGTTTGAGTGGTTGATGAACCTGGTGATACGCCAAAGGGAGCAATAGTTGATTCTGTAGGGACAGGGGGCTGATATGCCTCCCAAAGCCGCAATCCCGCAAGCAGCCGCCGCGACGGCCCCTCCGGAGCAGCCGTGACGGCCAGGCCCCACAGCAGGGTGAAGGTCAGGGCACAGGCGCCTGCGTCCACCAGCCAGGGGGTATGCCACCGGCCCCGGGGCATCTGGTGCAGCACGAACGCGAGGGCGGACAGCGAGAGGATGGGAACGGCGGCGTTGAACCACGGCCAGCGGCCGGAGAGCTCGTAGATCAGGGCGAAAAGAGCCAGAAAGAACGTCCCCGTCTTGATGGAGAAGGCGCGCCGGACGATCAGGCGCAGGCATTGATAGAGGGTCGCGGCGGAGACGGACGGGCCAAAGGCCAGCGAGAGCGACCGGGAGTATTCCTGCCAGTCGAGGCCGTCGGGGTTTTCCCTCAACCAACGCCAGAAGGCGCGGACGGCGAGGACGCGCTCCTCCGGCAGGGGCGCGCCGTGGCGGGGATGCGTGACGCGCGCGACATAGGCATCCTCGTAAAAGTCCACGACGGCGTCGAAGATGCCGCCCGCGTAGAGCGTGGCAGCGCCGCGTCCCGGATTTTCGCTGCGATGGGTCAGGCCGTTCAGGCGTTCTCCCCACTCGGGGGAATTCTCCATGCGGCGGAGCGTGCGCATAACGCTCGACACGTTGCGGCCCAGCACGATGGCGACGTCCCTCATGCTCCACAGAACGATGCCGTCTTCATCTGCGCTCAGGTGGCTCAGGTCGGGACGGTCGGCGGCGTACTGCTCCTCCAGCCGCTCGTACTTGTGCGCCGCGCCCGCGTCGTGCACCTGATAGTCCAGGACGTAGCTCTCCATCCTGCGGCGGATCGAGGCGCGCGCCTCGCAAAACGACAGGAATTTGTTCGTCAGCTTCAGCCGCAGCTCCCGCGGCAGGGTCTCCGCGCCCTCCCCGAATGTCCTCATGAAGGCCCTCCCCATAATGAATGCGGCCCCGCGGGGCCGCATTCATTATATAAGGCATATAAGGCTTATATTATTATCTGAACTCAGTGCTTCCGGCGCAGGGAAAACGGAAGCAGTAACAAAAGGCCTGAAACGACACTCCCCCCATCACATCCACTACCACCAGAATTCGTTCTTGCCCTCGGATCAGGCTCAGGGAGAGGCAAAGACTGGTTGTTCATTTCTCTCAAAAGAATACCCATTCCATTTTTGCCCAACTTGAGCTCTTTTTCTTCGGTCCCCTCCTCCAACCGATAACGCAGCGCCTTAATGGCTGCGTTGTTCCAAGCACCTTTGGCAACCTTGCCCGTCATACGAACTATAGTAGCCCCAGGTGCTGAGGATGCGGTGCGAGACGATACCGAATAAGCTCTATTCCTGAGGACCTCGACTGAAGGTGCCCCAATCAGCCCCGTGCTCTCGGCTCGCACAGAGACCAACGACTTCTGTGTCGTTATGGAAACCGTGACGGTCACTGGAGTATTGCCTTGCTCATCAGGAGTCTCGCTGACGATTTCCCATCGCTGAGGATCGATGGGGGCAAAGACCTCATTCGGACTTGGCTTAGGCGTCGGAGTCGGCTTGGGCATCGGTTTCGGCGTCGGAGTCGGCTTGGGCATCGGAGTCGATCCCTCGCCCGTCACGGTAACTTCGATCGGGCGTGAGAGGTAGATGCCCTCACCGTCATAGTAGGGAACGCTTAAAGTTGTCTTGCCGGCCTTCAGCCCCATGATCTGAAACGTGAAAACACCATTCTGCCCAGTCCAACTGCCGGTACGATTCACCACTGTCCGATCTGCAATAAGAGTTTTCAAGGTGACGTCCAACCCAGGTTTCAGCGTAAATTTAATTGTTTTGGTCTCACCGACCTTCAGAGCAATTGGCGCCGCCAAGTCTCCCTTATCCTCAAAGCCGTATTGATGAGTCCATTCAGCCTCAAAAAAATCCCATGCGTAGGTGCCCTTGGAGACGAGTCCCTGCCCATCGGTTTTCTTCATATCCTCCCGAACCAACCGAAATCGGACTCTAAAATCGTTTAAGGGTACGTTGAATCCAAAATCCTCTGTGCCTTCCAACAACGCTCCTGCTGCGAAGGCCTGCCCTGGTCTGTAGTACTCGCTATAACCAAAACCTTGTCCAAACCGCCAAAAGATCACTTGAGACCTGCAGGGCAGTGAAATCGCCTTGGATGGTTCCCTGGGATCGATCAATCGCCACCTGAACCCCGTAACGTTGCCTCCGGAAAGGTTCAATTCAATGTACGGAACGGCATTATCCTCCTGCTCCAGCGTCGTCAGGAAGTGGGGCACTTTAGAGGTTCGGTTGACCCCGAACAACGTCCATTCGACATCGGTGTCCCGTAACCCGTCCTCTGAGGAAAGAGGCCAAAAATCTACCCTATCTCCGGATTGGGAGGGGTAATAATTCCCTTTGGGATTGTTAGTAGGCTCATGATCGAAACTGGACAGCTGGAAGGTTTTCTCCTCGCCCTGAACCTCTTCTCCTCCTGCCCAATAGGTTCCGCCCTTCAGCGTCAGGGAACCCGCAGGAGTGCCGGCAGGCTGCTGTGGGGCACCCTGAGGATCAATCGTGTCGTTGAACCAGAACACATAGCGTTCAAAAAAGGCTGTCTCATAGACCGTTTTCCCTCCCAGCAGCCCGCATATGCTGTGGTGATCGAAACCCAAGGCCCAATTTTCCGCCGCAATTGCCGATGGAGCCAGTATCGACAGGACCATGCAAGCTATAAAAAACGCGTTTCTTACCCTCATTACAAAAACCCCCTTAAAAAAATTATGATCAAAAGCAATATTTGCGTTCATTCCACATTTTATTTGCGGCATAAGTGACACCCCTTTCTTGGGCTTCACCACAAATCAATCGGTCTTTATCCAAAGACAAATGGGCCGAGACAGTTCGCTAAAAATTTTCTTACAGCGTTTCCGGGCTAAGACGATACTCCACAAATACACTTATAACAACTATCAGTAATTTCACACCTAGATCAACTTTAAACCAACCCCTACCTTAAGTCAATAACCTCCAAACAGCAACGGGAAAGGAAACGTTTTCATGCAGAAGGAAAAAAACACCGCCGGGCGGGGCAGGGTATCCGCGCCCGAAAAAAACAAGCCCGTATTCACCCAGGTGCGCATCGACGAGGAGACCTTTCTAAAGGGAAAGATCCTCGCGGCCGTCTACGACGAGTCGTTCAACAGCCTGATGGTGCGCGCCGTGCGCAACGAGATCCGCGCCTACGAGGCCGAGCACGGCCCCCTGCCGGAGCCCGCACGCCCGGAGTCCTGACGCGCGGCCCTCACCCTTCCGCGTCATACCCCCTCGCCCCCTCCAGCTCCAGCACCTCGGCCATCGGCCGTATCGCAAAGCCCGCGTCCTCCCGCAGCACCGCGCCGCGGGACAGGGCCGCCCTCCGCATCTCCGACAGCGAGAAACATCCCATCCGCAGCTCGAAATCCCTCACGAGTCCCCAGAACATCCAGTCCCCGTCTCGTTCCTCCCCCTCCGCCGCGTAGTACGTGCAGAGGAGGGCTCCGTCGTCCCCGGCCATGACGAACCGCACGTGGACAAACAGGTCCCGGAAGGGGAGGTGGCGCACGCTTTTCAGCGGCGGCAGGCTTTTTTGGAGAACACCATGAGGTTCTTCCATCTTCGACACTCCGAATGAGGGGATCGACGAGCACAGCCATCAGGATAGGAAAAAGGCGGCGGGCAATCAATTGCATCTGAAAAGAGGCGTATACATCCTCCGCACCGCACCTTCGGGGCACGCTCCGGGAACGCGGAAAAAATCTTTCCGGACGCGGGCGAGACGCAGGGCTCTCCATGCCCCATAATACGAGGAGATTTCACTGGACGAACATCCGCTCCGCGTTGGAAGCCCCAATCCGTTTTCCTCCCCTTCATCGACCCGGAAAGGCATTTCCCACTGCGCGTATCTTTTGTGCGGGTCCGCACTCCCGTTGTGGGGGCACGGCTCCGGCATTCGTGCGGAAGCCCTGGTGTTTTTTTGAGCAAATCCGGAGGACAATAACGATGCTGTTCTACAAAATTGAAATGGAGAGCGACAAGGCTCTGGAGCAGAAGGAGCAGAGGATGAGAAGAACCTGCTCCAGGCTCAAGGAACTGACGGCCGAAGCCAACGAAGAAACGAAGGGAAAATCGGCTTTTTTCATCTCGGATATCGAGGGCCGGAAGGTCTCCATCGGCGCCGCCCTGTTCGTGGACCCCATATCGATGAACCGGCAGAGCCTTACGGAGGCGTTCGACGGGTTCTGCGGTCATACCCGGCTCCGAGGCAAGATCACCGGGACCCGGGAGATCACCGCCAGGGACTTTTCCCGGCTGCTGACCTGGGCGGACCGGAAGGACTTCATCCACGACGACGACGAGTACAAGGCGGGGCTGGGCATGAAATGCATCGAGTCCTGCACGGACTCCGAATGCGAGGAGTCCATGCTGGAATCGCCCTGCGCCAAAAAGGAGGCCCTCGCCGAGGCGAAGCGGCTGCTGTGCGGCGCATCCCTCCTGCCCGAGCTCGAACGGATCTTCGACAAACGATCCCCGGATCGTTTTCTGGGGAACCCCGTCCACTACGCGATCGTGTCGGACGATCCGCAGATCCGGACCTCCATCCGCGAGCTGCTGCTGCGCTCCCTGCTCCAAAGGAAGCGCCTGATGGGCGGGCGGTACTGCACCATGACCCTCGGGGTCAACGACAGCCTGTTCGAGTGCCTTTACGAGAGCAAATTGAGGGACGTCTACCAGTCCCAGATGGGCTGTGCCCTGGTGCTGTCCTTTTCCATGAGCGGCGAGGAGGAGAGCGGCCATGCCGACGCCTCCTTCGAGGTCATCACGTCTGTCGCGGCCCAAATACGCGAATTCCGCCGCGGCACCCTGACCGTCCTGGAGATGGGGCGCTCGGAGGAAAAGCTGTTCGACCGGATGATGGAGGAGCTCCACGGCATCACGTTCGTCAGGCTGGACGAGGAGGTCGTCTTCAACCGCGAGGCCAAGGCCTATCTGAGGCGCCTCGCCGAAAAAAACGGCGTCGCGGACTGCCGCTCGCTCGTCAAGCTCCTCCCCCGATCCGAGTCCGGGTACCTCGGCACCGACCTGAAGAAACTGTTCGACCGCTGGTACGACAGCTACCTCCGCAAGGAACTCCATCCCCAATATCGGGAACTCTCGGCGGAGCTGGAGAGGAAAAGCAGGAAGCCGAAGGGAGACGCCTACAAGGAGCTGATGGAGATGGCCGGCCTCAAGTCCGTGAAGCAGGTCATCCTGGAGGCCATCGACTTCCACAAGGCCCAGAAGCTGTTTGCCGACAGGGGAATCGGCGCGAAGCGGCCCGCCATGCACATGGTCTTTGCCGGCAACCCCGGCACGGCCAAGACGACCGTGGCCCGCCTGATGGCCCGCATCATGAAGGACAACGGCCTGCTCTCCGCAGGGGGCCTGGTGGAGGTGGGGCGTAGCGACCTGGTGGGCAAGTACGTGGGGTGGACCGCGCCGATCGTCAAGAAGAAGTTCAAGGCGGCCAAGGGGTCGGTGCTCTTCATCGACGAGGCGTACTCCCTGGTGGAGGATCGCGGGGGGCTCTACGGGGACGAGGCGATCAACACGATTGTCCAGGAGATGGAGAACGCACGGGACGACACGGTGGTGGTCTTCGCCGGATACCCCGACCGGATGCGGGAGTTCGTGGAGCGCAACCCCGGCCTGAGGAGCCGCGTGGCCTTTCACGTCGACTTTCCGGACTACTCGGAGGACGAGCTGCTGGAGATCCTTCGTCTTGTCGCCAGGCAAAGTCAGCGCACGCTTGGGGAAGGCGCGGAGGAACGCATTCGGGGTCTGCTGAAGGAGGCCCTGGGCACGCCGGACTTCGGCAACGGACGCTTCGTGCGGAATCTCGTGGAGCGGGCCATGATGCGCCAGGCGTCGCGTCTGGTGCGTCTGCCCTCCGCGGAGACGACGGATGAGGAACTGAAGCTCCTGCTGCCCCAGGACTTCGCCCCGCCGGCCGAGGGTTCGGAGACGCATTCCCGCATCCTCGGGTTCCGTTGAGGCCGTGGGGCAGAGCTATTTGAAAGACGCCGGCGCCCCTTCCTCCCTGTGGCGCTCCAGCCAGCTTTGCAGAATCAGGGAGGCGGCGACCTTGTCCACCTTCCCCCTGCGGCCTCGGCGCGACACGTCCCCCTCCAGCAGTGCCCGTTGCGCGATCACCGTGGTGTACCGCTCGTCCCAGGTCGCGAACCTCCGATCGGGATAGTCCGCCTCGAGACGCCGGACGAGTGCGGCGATGCGCTCCCCCTCCGGCCCCAGGCCTCCGTCCGTACGCGTCGGCATCCCAATCAGGACCAGGACGGGGTCGTACTCCACAAGACACGCCTCGAATTTTTTGCGCCATCCCCCATTCTTCTCCGCAACGGGCCAGACGGCGATCCCCTGCGCAATGATGCGCAGGGGATCCGTAACTGCGACGCCGATACGGACGGCGCCGATATCCAATGCCAGGACCCGTCCCTTGGGGACGCTGCCTCCGGTATCGTTCATTCCGCCGCCAGCTGCTCGCGGAGCAGGGTCTCGATCTCCTCCAGAGCCTCGTCCAGCCTTTCGGAGTCCTTGCCGCCGCCCTGGGCGGTGTTGGGCCGGCCGCCGCCCCGGCCCCCAAGGAGGGCGGAGGCCTCCTTCACCAGCTTTCCGGCGTGGACCCCGCGCTCGACGGCCTCATCGTCGGCCATGACGACAATCTGGCAGTTGTCGTCCTCCCCCACCGAGGTCAGAACCACGACGGTCGGCTGCCCCGCCTTTTCCTTGGCGCGGTCCCCGATGTCGCGCAGCATTTCCGCCGCGACGCGCGAGAACTTCCCGGACTGAAGCAATACCCCGTCCACATCGCGCTGGTCCAGGAAGCTGTCGAGGTTCTTGGTCAACTCGCGAAGCTGCATTTCCTGCGCCTTGCGCTGAAGGGCATGCAGCTCGTCGATCAGGCCCTGAGCCTTGGCCGCAAGCCCCTCCTCGTCGGTGGAGAGCAGCGTCGTCAGGTGCGAGCGCAGCCCGAAAAGGCGCTGGAGCAGCTCCAGAACGTTGAGCCCCGTCGTGGCGAGAATACGCCGCGTCCCCGACCCGATGCTTTCCTCCCTGAGGATTTTGAAGCAACCGATATCCCCCGTAGCGGCCACGTGAAGACCGCCGCAGAGCTCGACCGAGAAATCCGGGACGGAGACGACCCGGACCGTATCCCCGTATTTCTCGTCGAACAGAGCCTTGGCCCCCATGGCGCGGGCCTCGTCCCGCGGACACTCCTGGACCGACAGAGGGACGTTTTCCAGGATCCGAGCGTTGACGACCTGCTCCACCTCGGCAATCTGCGCATCGGAGAGAGCCTCGTGATGCGTGAAATCGAACCGCAAAAAGCGATCCGTCACGAGGGACCCCGCCTGACGCACATGGCCCCCCAACACGCGCACCAAGGTCTCGTGCAGCAGGTGCGTGGCCGTATGGTTGCGTCGGATGGCTCCGCGCCGTTCATCGTTCACCTCGCTGGACACCTCGTCCCTGACGGACAGGACCCCCGTCTCGAGATACGCCTTGTGAACGATCAGTCCGGCATGGGGGACGGTATCGAGAACGTTCAGGACGGTGTCGTCCTCCGTAAAGATTCTGCCCGTGTCGCCCACCTCACCGCCGCGCTCGGC
This sequence comes from Fretibacterium sp. OH1220_COT-178, assembly GCF_003860125.1. Lineage (NCBI taxonomy): Bacteria > Thermotogati > Synergistota > Synergistia > Synergistales > Aminobacteriaceae > Fretibacterium > Fretibacterium sp. OH1220_COT-178. Next base: position 8,528 of record NZ_RQYL01000035.1, read on the forward strand.
GTAGAAGGGGGTCCTGTCCAGGATAACCTCGAGATCCGCGGGCCCTGCCACATGCTCGACCCGCCCCCCGTTGGTCACCAGCGCCAACACGCGGCCGGTCCCGGAGTGGCCTTCGTACCCGGTGAAGGTCGTCCCGCCCATCGCGTTCTCGATCTCCGTGTAGACATCGCCGGCCAGGGAGCTCCGCTTTTGCTTGCTGGAGGCGCGCGCACGGGTTTTCTGCTCCTCCATCGCCCTTTGGAAGCCCTTCTGATCGACGGAGAGCCCCTGTTCCTCCGCCATCTCCAGGGTCAGCTCGGGCGGGAATCCGTAGGTGTCGTAGAGAGCGAAGACGACATCCCCGGGAATTTGCGTCCGTCCCTCGCCCGCCAGGCGCCGCGCCTCCGTCTCGAAGAGGTCCGTCCCCTGCTGGAGGGTCCTCTGGAAGCGCTCCTCCTCGATCTCGATAATCTGTTCGATGGAGAGCCGCTGATCGATCAGCTCCCGGTACGGGTCGCCCATGATGCCCGTAAGGACGGGCAGGTACTCGCTGAGAAACGCCCCTTCGAACCCCAGAAGCCGGCCATAGCGCACGGCGCGGCGCAGCAGCCGGCGCAGGACGTAGCCCGGCCCGTCGTTGGCGGGCAGCACCCCATCGGCCAGCATGAAGGCCACGGAACGGATATGATCCGCGATGACGCGCACGGCCATATCGGTCCGGCCTCCATCCCCGTAGCGGATCCCGGCCTTTCTGCACGTGTGGTTGATCAGCGGCATGAAGAGGTTCGTCTCGTAGTCCGTCTCGACATCCTGGATGACGGAGGTCAGACGCTCCAGCCCCATCCCCGTATCGATGTTGTTCCGGGGCAGGGGGAGAAGCGTGCCGTCCTTCTGGCGGTCGTACTGCGTGAAGACCAGGTTCCAGATCTCCATGTAACGGTCGCAGTCGCAGCCCACCCCACAGGTCGGAGACCCGCATCCGTAGCGTTCGCCGCGGTCGTAGTAGATCTCGGAACAGGGGCCGCAGGGGCCGGTCTCGCCCATGAACCAATAGTTCTCGTCCTGCCCGAAGCGGAGGATGCGATCCTCGGAGAGCCTCACCTCGTTGCGCCAGACATCCCTGGCCTCCTCGTCCTCCTTATAGATGCTCACATAAAGGCGGCCGGGGTCCAGCTCGACACGCTCGGTCAGGAACTCCCACGCCCAGGTGATCGCCTCACTCTTGAAGTAGGATCCCCAGGCGAAGTTGCCCAGCATCTCGAAGAAGGTGTGGTGCCGTGCCGTGCGCCCGACGTTCTCGATGTCGTTGGTGCGCACGCACTTTTGGCTGGTCACGGCATGAGGGTATTCCGGCGTTCGGATGCCCAGATAATAGGGTTTGAAGGGGACCATGCCCGCGATCGTAAAGAGGAGGGAGGGGTCGTCGGGCAGGAGGGAAAAGCTCGGGTAGTGATGGCTGCCCTTACCCTGCCAGAACTCGATGAACGCTTCGCGTATTTCCTGTCCGCTTCGGTACTGCATTCGATAGATCCTCTCTCCTTCGAAAAACGGCCAGGGACGGCCGATTTCATGTAGATTTTTGCCTTTAACCTGCAAATTCCGGGCGGCCGCACGACCGTCCGGATACCTTCCATCAGAATATTATAACCGCAAAATCCGCTTCTTTGCCATTTTATCAAGAGGATATTTCGACCTGTCGGTCCCCGCCTCCCCATGGGAGGTGCAAACAAAAAATCGCCCTGACGGCTCTCATCGAGATAAGGAACGAGGGGGCATTGATCGTCTCCCATTTCCCCGGAACGGCGAATGCCCGGACGGCCGGGGAAGGGGCATTGGGCATCCAAAGGGGCGGCGGACTGTCGTATAATCACTGTCGGCGCACTACGTCTTTGAGGCTCCAGACCAAAACGAAAGCGGGGCTGAGAGTAATGGCGTTGCTTGTGTTTTTCGTGGTTTTGTGGGTGATCCTATCCCCGATCCTGATCATGGTGAAAACGAGCGACCTGGGGGACCGTCTGAATCGCCGCATTGATGATCTGGAGAAGAGGATCGACGCACTGCGAAGGGGCGCCGCCCATCCGCAGGTTCCGGAGGAGCCGCTCTCGGCCTCCCTCCCTCCTCGAGAGGTGCCGCCCGATCTTCAGCATCGGGAGGAGCCGGAAGCCTCGCCCCTTGCGCCCGAGCCCTCCGAACCTCCGAGCAGATCCGTCCCTGAGCACTTCGAAGGCCCCATCGTCCTTCCTGGAGCGTCGGCTGAGGCCGCATTCGACATCGATGTCCCTTCCGCGCCCTTCGAACCGGAGGCGATGGAGAAACCCGTTGTCGAGGACGCCGTTCCCGACGACGCGACAACGCCTGCCCCGGCCGGGGGCTCCCCGTTCCGCGAACCCGGCCCGGTCGCCGTCGCGTGGTCCCGTCTCCTCGCCTGGCTGCTTGCGGAGGGGAACATCTGGGTCTGTATGGGCGTGCTCCTCTTCCTGGTGGGCTTCGGCCTGCTCTTCAATTACGCAATTCAGGCCGGTCTGCTGACCCTCGAGATGCGCCTGGCGGCCGCGGCCGTTACGGGAATCCTTATGGTGGCCTTCGGCTTTCGCATGCGGCTGAGGCGCCGTACCTACGCCCTCGTCCTCCAGGGGGGCGGCATGGGCGTCCTCTACCTCGTCGTTCTGGCCGCAGCGAAATTCCATTCGCTTCCCATCGATATGCCCATCCTGCCGGAGGGACCGGCCGTCGGCGCAATGCTCTTCCTTTCCGTCGTCACCGTTGTCCTGGCGTTGCTGCAGGACTACGAGCCCTTGGCGCTCTTCGCGGTCCTCGGCGGCTTCGCTGCCCCGCTCCTGATTCAGGTCGGAACCCGAAACCCCGTGATGCTCTTCTCCGCCTGCACTCTGCTGAACCTCGAAATCCTGGTCATCGCCTTCCGGCGCCGCTGGCGCCTGCTGACCCGTATGGGCTTCCTCCTCTCCGTTGCCGTCTCCCTGTTCTGGGGCCGGTACAACTGGAGGCCGGAGCTTTTCTCCTCGGCGGAGCCCTTCCTGCTTGCGTTCCTCGTAACCTACACGCTGATCACGGTCCGATTCGCTCTTGTCCCAGGGGAAAAGGGTGCCCTCGACGCCGCGAACGGCGGACCGCGTCACGAAGCCGATATGCCCCTGACCCTCCTGGTCCCGTTGGTGTTTTTCCTCCTGCAATCCCATATAGCGGGGCATTTCGTCTACGGCATGGCCCTGACCTGCCTTGGGCTGGGAGCGGGTTACCTGCTCCTCGGAGCTTGGCTGCGCCGGAAGGGTGAACGGTGTCACCCCATGATGTGGCGCCTCTTCGTCGCGCTGAGCGTCCTCTTCTCGAACCTGGTCCTCCCCTACGCCTTCGAACGCGTCCTGCCGTCCGCCGTATGGGCGGCCGAGGGGGCGTTCCTGGTCATCGCAGCCTGCCGTTACGGGAGCGTCAAGACCCTTCTGGGGGGGATCGTCCTGCAGATGGGCGCCCTCGTCCTCTATGCCCCCGAGCTGGCTCGGGTCGACCTGGCGGCCGAATCGAGGCTGAGTCCCATCCTCGGAAGCGGCATCCTGTTCTCCGTCGCCCTCTGGTGCAGCGGGTTCTGGATCACGCGTTTCAGGCCGCGTGAGGCATCCCCTCTGCACGGCAACAAATGGGAACGCTGGCTGACGGGCGTTCTCGACACCAATCTGCGTCCGGCCTGTGCCGTTTTTTCCTGGATCCTGACCGCGGCGGGAACCCTCTGGTGGTGGTGGACTCTCGGCGACCAGGTCCCGCGCATCGGTCTTCCCTGGCTCTCGGCCTTTTCTGTCGCCTGCCTGACCGCTCTTGCCGGATCCTGGGCCTCTCTGCGCTTCCACTGGCCGGCGGCCCGCCTCCTCCTGTTCGGCCCCCTGATCGCCGGGCTTCTCTGGACTCTGGGAACGCTGCCCCTCGATTTGTCCCCCATAATCCCCGACATCTTCGGCACCGAGCGCAGCCTGACGGCAAACGCCCTCATCTATGCGGCCGCGTTCGGACTGTCGCTCCGTCTGCACCATAAGACGGAGACGGGCTTTCAGGGGCTCGAGCTTCTTCATTTCGCCTCCCTTTTCGTCGGTCTGACGCTTGCCGGCGAGGCCCTGAGGCAGTGGGGGGCGCCATTCGGTCCGGACTGGGCACGACTCCTCTCCATCCTGCCCCTGACGACATTGCTGCTCCACGTATCACGGGTACGCGAGCGTTCGTTTTTCTCGGGGCCTCCGGAATCCCTCGCCGCGGCTGCAGGACTCCCCCTGCTGCTGAAGCTCCCCGCCTTCATCGGCAGCTTCGCCTGGAAGGGATCCTCCGTCCAGGGGATATTCGTCCCCTTCCTGAACCCCCTCGAACTCTGGCAGGCCGCCTTCATCCTGTCGTGCGTTCTCTGGTTCCGCTGCCTCTTTGCCGGGGACGCCCATCCGTTCGGACTCTTCCGGAGGGGGATCTGCTCGCTCCTCTTCGTCTGGGTCAACCAGATTGCAGCGCGGGCGGCGTGGTGGTACTCGGGCGATTCGTATTCCTCGATCTGGGAGGTGCTGAAGTCACCCCACTATCAGGGGATTGCAGCCATCCTGTGGGGCATCCTGGGCCTCGCGGGAATCCTGCGGGGAAAGCAGACCGGCAGTCGTCCGCTCTGGCACGCGGGTGCGGGGCTACTGGCAGTGGACATGGTCAAACTGCTGTTCGTCGACCTGAACCACAGCACCACTTTGACCCGCATCATCGCCTTTCTCGTGCTGGGTGGACTCTTTCTGCTCATCGGATGGGCCGCACCGTTGCCCCCAAGGGAAGCGACCCCCAAAGGCGCACGCGACACGGCCGAGCAACGCTCGGGAGAGTGAAGGCCATGGCTGGAAACAAACGTTCGAGGCGCTGGGCAACGGGGGTTGTATTGACGCTGGCCCTGTTGACGCCCTTAAGGTCCTGGGGGAAGGTCTCGGAAAAGCCGGTTTCCCGCACGGATTTCGTTCACCAATACGAAATTGCGGGGACGGGGCTCGATGGAGCGCTTCACAGGTTTTCGATCCCGCCCGCGGTCTATGGCGGACTGATTCAATCCCAGAACCACGATCTTGCCGTCTTCGACTCCAATGGAGAGATCGTTCCTTTTGCCGTGGTTTCGGATGTTGCGGACTCCGAGGCGCCCCCGGTTCGATCCGAGGTGTCCCTGCCGTTCTTTGAACTCCCCGGAGACAACCGAGACGGCGCGGAGAGGCGGACGCCTGTGGACGTCTCCGTGCGGATCGATGCGGACGGCCGAATTGTGGAGCTCCGGGAGAGCCGCCTGCGCCACGGGGGGGCCGACCGCCGTTACCTTCTCGATCTCGCCTCCGTCTTCCCCGGCGGAGATCCGAACTCGTATCGGCTGGACCTCCGAGTCTCGGGAGATGCGGAGCTGAATGCAAAAATCGACGTCCTTCGAAGCGACAACCTTCGCGACTGGAGTACGGTATGCCAAGACGTCTCCCTGATTCGGCTTCGAAGGGGAGATGCGCGCCTGGACAGCGGCGAAATCGAGCTGCTGCGCGCTCCGGGCCGTTACCTTGTGCTGGAGGTGCGGGGCGCAGGTCCGGCATTCACCCTGACGGAGGTGCGCTGTTCCTTTCTGGTGCGGCAGGGATCTGCCGAGGATGGCTTCGCCGAGTTCGGTGGCGTACCGGCACCCGACCGTCACGTCGTGGACTACGATCTCGGGGGAGCGTTCCCCGTTACTCAACTCGACTTCGTTCTGAGGGAGCCCGGGCTGTATCGAGTCAACTATTCCTCCCGTTCCGCACCCGAGATGCCATGGCGTGCCCCCGGTGAGGCGGTGCTGTTCAAGGTCCGCACGTCGGACGGAGCCTTTCGGGCAAATGCCGCCATAAGCATCGTTCGGCGCGAAGATCGTTACTGGCGCCTGATCTTCGAAAAGAATTTTTCCGCACCGCCGCCTCGCCTGAGGATAGGATGGCATTCCGGAACCGTATATTTTTTGGCCCAAGGCCAAGCCCCATGGGTCCTCGCCTTTGGGAGCGGCCGAACGGGCATGGGGCTGCAGACTCCTCATCTGCTTCGAAACCTGCATCCGAGTACGGCCGTGGAAGCGGCGATCGGTGCCCCCCTGGCCCCCAAGCCGGACAAGGGGGCGAACGCCGGGCACGGCCGCTTGAATGGAGCCGAATGGCAGCGTCGACTGGTCTGGGGTCTTTTGATTCTGGGGGCTTTTTTGCTCTCCGGAATCGCCTGGAGATTGCTGCGCTCCGGCCCGGGGCCGGAGAACTAGCCCCCGGCCCGAACCGAGACGGCCAACAGAAGAGTAAGCAAGAGGTCCACGCGGCCGCTTGCCGTGCGCTGATCCTCAAAAAGACGAGCTGACGCGGGGGGAATTGTTTCATCGAACTTGGGGGGAGCTTGAACACGTCGCTCTGCCGGAGGTTTTCCGGCTTCCGACGAGGGCGAGGTTGCCACTATTTCTGAAGAAACCGTGCCTGTCGGAGGAGATTCCGAATGCGATGCTCGATGCTGTTACGACCTTCCTTCGGGCTCCGCGAGAAAAGGCAAAAACACCCTGCTTAAACGCCATCATGGAGCGCTTCCCTCTCGTCAGCAGCCCAGCATCAATCCCCCCAAATGCTAGGCAATGACGGATATCGAGTTTGAACTCCCGCTGTCGTACTTGCAAACTTTGTCGTTTGTCGTGTTAAGATGTGGGAGCACCGGTCCACCCACTACCCTGCCTTTGCCGGAGCAGTATTTAATCCTTTTGGGAAAATCTGTTTTTATTTGACTATCTGCACATTTCTCGAGTATTTTTTGACCTTCCTTAGAGGCTTATTATTTGCACCTAAGGCTTGTTGTTTTGCACATTGGGAGCACCGCAAAGCCGAGAACGCGTCCTTCCGCTCCTGGATTAACGTTCGGGGGCTTCCGCGATCGATACTCAAGCTGAGGGAGTGGTTTTGAATGCAGGAAGTGCAGAATTACCTGGAGATCGCCAACTCGAGTACGATATGGTGGTTGTGTTCGATCACCGTTGGCATCGCGTTTTTGCAGGCCGTTCTCTACATGGTCATGGCCCGGCGGACGGCCGCGAAGGCCCCCGGCCTCGTTGCAGCGGGGGTAGCGGGTAAATCCTTCAGGATCGGCATGATCACGGCCATCGGGCCGGCGCTTGGAGTCTTCATCGTCATGGTCGGCCTGATGGCGGCTATCGGCGGCCCTATGGCCTGGACCCGCCTCCGGAGCGAGGGCCTCCGGGGTGGAGCTGGGAGGCGACGGGTACAACCTGACGGCCATGTCGGTTTCCTGGTTCGCCATGGCGCTGAACGGAGCCGGATGGCTTGTCATAACCGGACTTTTCACTCCCATGCTCGAGAACCTTCGCGAAAGGGCCAGCGGCGGAGACGGCAAATGGCTGATCGTCCTCTCCGCCGCTTGTTCCTTGGGTATCTTCGGCTATCTGAACCACGGAGAGATTCTGCGCGGCTGGGGCAACGCCACGGCCTCCATTACCGGCGCTCTCTGCATGGTGTTCCTGGTGAAGTGCATCGTTCCCAAATACCCAAAACTGATGGAATACTCGCTGGGCATCGCCATGCTGTTCGGGATGTTCTGCGCCGTCCTCTATGACGCGTTTTTCGCCGTTTGATGCAGACGGGACTCTGAGAAGGGAAAGGTAGCCATGGAAAATCAGAATTACGATTTTATGTCCAGCTGGAAAAGAAACAGCATCCTCATCGGCGCACCCACCAATCTGATCGCTGCGGCGACGGCCTTCATTCCCGTCCTGTGGCTTTGCAGCACCTACAACTGCTGGCCGGATTGGGATATCGTTCTCACCGCGTGGGGGATGACGGCCATCTCCTTCGGGGCCTTCTACGTGGTGGAGCCCATTTCATACTACGCGGCTCTGGGCCTGACGGGAACGTATCTGAGCTTCCTCTCCGGGAATATCGGCAACATGCGCGTGCCCGTCGCCGCCTTGGCCCTTGAAGCCACCGACAGCCAACCCGGCACACTGCAAGCGGAGATCGCGTCCACGATGGCAATCTGCGGATCCATCATCACCAATCTCTTTTTCACGTCGCTGGCGGCCGTCGTCGGGGCCGCGGTCGTGGCCACACTGCCCGCCTTTCTCGTGAAAGCGCTGACCCGCTATTCCGCGGCAGCCATCTTCGGCGGTACTTTCGGCAACTTCGCCATCCGTTATCCCAAAGTTGCGGCTTTCTCCCTGCTCGCTCCGTTGGGCATTCACCTGGCTATCCCCAAGATCCCCGCGTGGCTGCTCATAGTCATCTCCGTGTTCGGCAGTCTTGCCGTAGCGCGTCTTTTCTACAACATGGAGAAGAACAAGGCCCAGGTCCGAGATGCTTAGCCCCGAAAAGGAGGTCGTATCGATATGAGTATGTGGGAGAAATGCAAAGAGCTTCAGGACTATATTGTTGGCATCAGAAGAGATCTTCACCAGATTCCCGAGGTCGGAACGGATCTCCCCAAGACGCAGGCAATGATTGCCGCCGAGTTGGACAAGCTTGAGATTGCCTATCGGAAGAACAAGGGAGACTCCGGCATTATCGGCACGATCGAGGGCGGCAAGCCCGGCAAAACGATCCTCCTGCGCGCGGATATCGACGCCCTGCCCATCACGGAGCAGACGGGATTGCCCTTCGCGTCGAAACACCAGGGGTGTATGCACGCCTGTGGTCATGACACCCACGCCGCGATGCTGCTCGGTGCCCTGCGGATCCTGAACGAGCACAAAGACGAGCTGTCCGGCAACGTCAAATTCGTCTTCCAGACGGGGGAGGAGATTTCCAAAGGGGCGAGGATCGCGATTCAGGAAGGCGTGATGGACGGAGTGGACGCCGTTTTCGGGATTCACATCGGCTCCATACTTGGCCCCGACGTCCCCGCCGGAACTCTGATCGCCGTCCCCGGCTGCTGCATGGCCTCCTTCGACCGGTTCATCCTCAAGGTCCATGGAATCGGCTGTCACGGTTCGACGCCTGAAAAAGGCGTGGACCCGATCACCATTGCCTCCAACATCGTCCTGTCCCTACAGGAAGTGATCGCCAGAGAGATTGCCGCTCCCAAGGCCGCGGTTCTTACGATCGGCAAGATCGCCGGAGGCTTCGCGTATAACGTCATTCCCGACGAGGTCCTTATCGAGGGAACGATCCGCTCTTTTGAGGATCCCATTCGCCAGCATCTCGCCAAGCGGATCGGCGAGATCGCCCAGGGAATCGCCTCGACGTTCAGGGGCAGCTGCGACTATGAGATGGACTGGGGCGCTCCCCCCGTCGTCAACGACGAGGCCATGGCCGAACTTGCCGGTGTCGCGGCGAAGAAGGCGCTGGGAGCGGAGCACGTCCTCACCGCTCAGCCCGCGCCCAACATGGGGGGCGAGGACTTCGCTTACTACCTCGAGAAAGCCCCGGGAGCATTTATGTTCCTGAGCTCAGCCAATCACGAAAAGCACACCGACGTTCCGCACCACAACCCCAAGTTCGACGTGGACGAGAGCGTACTCCATATGGGAAGCGCCGTCTTCGTCAGCATCGTCGAAGATTTCCTGGGGCGCTGACAGCCCTCGGAGAAATCGGTAAGTCGTGCCGGCCTGATCCTCACGGGCCGGCCTTTTTATGAGAGGAGTCGCGTTTTGAATACGGATTTGATGTCCCTTGGCATACTGTATGTGTTGGGTATTTTTTTGTTGATATACCTTTTCTCGATTCTGCCGGCAAAAAGAAAGCACAGAAGGATTCGCGCCATGCACGACGCCGTTAAGGCGGGGGACGAGATCGTAACGCTCGGGGGAATCATAGCGGAAGTTCAGTCCCGAGACGGCGAGGAGGTCGAGCTGAGGATCAATGGATCCGGAACCACGATGAGAGTCCTGATCTACGCCGTGCAATCCATCCGCAAATCCGCGCAATAAGACCAGGGGCAAGGCGCGCATCTGGCTTCCGGCGAGCCCCGACATTCGTGGATATGGAGAGGCGTCGACTTCTCCCTCCTTTTTCCCCTTCCCGTTGTTCCTGAAGGCCGAATGATGCTATTATCGGGGATATGGGCCCGGAAGCCCAGGGGCGCTTTCGGAAAAACCCCTTCCGGAAGGACGAAAAGGCGCTCCCATCTCGAATTCGGGGAGGCTTCAAGCGTTGGAGAAGGTTTGGAGAAAGCTTCTGAAGCATCTCCCCCTCTGCTCGGCTGAGGGCGGAGGCTGTACGGAGATCGCCGCCAGCGAACTGGTGCGGCTTGTAGGGGAGGATTCGGAACACCCGCACGCGACGGTGCTCCTGGTGCAGGAGCTCTTTTGCAAGGCCGGCCTTCTGGAGAGCGGCCGGCTGCGGGAGGGCGTCTGGCGCTTCGTCTCCTATCCCGCGCGTCTGTTCGCCTGCTCCCTGCTCGCACTTCTCGCGAGCGAGCAGGGACTTTTCTGGGAGGGGTTCTGGGCCGCGGGGATGAACGACGACATCTCTCGGCAGCACAAGGCGCTCCATGCCCTGGAGACCCTGCGCGACGAACGGACCGAGGCTTTCCCCATCCGAAGGACCTTCGTGGCCTGGGGGGTCATCCGGAGAGAGAGCCGCTTCATCCTCAAGCGGCGGGAGAACCGTGAGGACGATCCCGACAATGCCCTTCACGGGAATTACGGTTTTCCCGGAGGACGGGTCAACCTTCGCGACCTGCAAAACTGCGAGTCGGGGATGAGCGCCGAGCAAGGCCTCGAACTCCTCTATGGGTTGCCCGAGGCTCTGACGGCCGAGGAGGAAGCCCTTATCGACCGGGCGCTGGAGCACGCGCTCGTCCGAGAGCTGGAGGAGGAGCTCAGCCTGCAGCACAAGACTCATTACACCTTCACCCGGTCCGACTTTCAAAGGCCCCCGGCGACCTTCATCCATGGCGCCAACGCGCAGCACTGCCTGACCGAATGCCGTTTTACGCTCTTCGAAATCGCATTGACGCCTGCCGGAGACGCCCGGCTGGCCTCCACGGTAAGGGATGGAGAGCTCTTCTTTCTGGACGAGATGCAGACCCCCTGCCTGCCCGAACGCAAGGCGTTTCTGGACGATCAGAACGACGGGTTCCTGGACTGGCTGGAAAAACTGACCGACTCCGCCTCGTCCCTGCACCTCAAGCGCGCGGACCTGTCCCCGGGGCCCGGCGGAGGAGCTAAGGGGGAGGAGCCGCTCGAGGTGGTCCTTCCTTTAACCGTACAAGAACCGCTGATCCTCGGCGACTGCGAGATCACCTTGAGCGACCCGCAGTACGTCGATCTGTTGCTCCTCCTGGGTCTGGCGGTCCGGGCGGAGCCCCTCCCGCACCTTCAGGACGGCCCCGAACCAAGCCATTGGGGTTGGGTGCGCATGCAGGACCGAGAACTGCTCCTGCTGGCACAGAGGCTCAATCAGGAGGCAAGAAAAATCTGCGGAGTCCCTCCCCTGATGATTCAGGACTCGCTGTGCCGTCTGCGCGCGGGAGGAGACAACGTCTTTTTCAGCCCGGATCTCTTCAGCGCGGAGCTGCGCCAAGAGCAGCTTCTTCTGCGCCGGGGATCCCTGGACAGGCCGGGACTCCTCTATGTAGACGCCCAAATCCATGCCTTGACGTTCTCCGGACCCAATTGGGCCCATCTGCAGCACCTGAAAAACGGTGAGAGCGATCGGGTATCCTACGACAACCTGCGCAAACTCAAGGACAAGAGCAACCGACGTCTGGACGACTTCGTCCGCCTCTGCGGGCTCCGTCAGCTGTACGCCCCCAAGGACGCCACGCTGAGCAGGGAATTGCAGGAGTTCCGGTTCGCCATCCGCATCATCGGAAGGGACGCACACAGCCCGGACAGCCCGTTCGACGGCCTCGGACGCAGGCGTTAGCGAAAACGAATTTCCCGTGAGGTTATCCCCAAAACATCGAAAAGGGCGCCGGCCCGATTTGATTCGGGTGCGCCATGCACGTGCACCATGCGGCGTTCTCCTCTAGGTCCGCAGGGCCGGCCTGGCCGAGGAGGAGCCCGCGGCATAAGTTTCGGCGGCGGGCAAGAGGGGGGCCGTACGGATCCAGGCCGGAAGGAACGGACCAGGCTGCAGGGCAGAGCCTCCCTCCGACAGGCGGTGCTTCCACCCCTATATCAGGAAGACTGAGCTGGCAACAATAGCGGCCCAGTTCCAATGTTATGGGTTTCCATCCCTGCAATCAGGAATATTGAGATGCGGGGCGAATCCTCGCGACGGCGCGGGCTGACATGTTTCCATCCCTGCAATCAGGAATATTGAGTCCTTCCTGCGGCGGCGTTCTTCCTTCCACGTCTCGAGTTTCCATCCCTGCAATCAGGAATATTGAGGCCCGGCAGGGAGCGGAAAAACATACGGTGCGCTGCGTTTCCATCCCTGCAATCAGGAATATTGAGTGTGCCGGAGCTCCCGTGCATTGGTGGTCATCACAAGGTTTCCATCCCTGCAATCAGGAATATTGAGCGATCGAGGCAGGCAGCAACCGGATCGGCAAATTCCAATCCGCTGATCGGCGGCGGAACGGAAAATGTTCGTCTCCTCCGTAAAACCCTGTGGCTCCGCATTTTGGAGGCAAATTTTGGAGGCAAAGAAGGCGCCGCGTCGACCACCGGCACTGCAAACGCCGTCGGGGGTCGACGCGGACCTCAGGATGCAAGGTCGTGCCTCAAAACTTTCGGAAAGGGCCTATCGGTCCTCCAGCTCCAGGTCGCTCCGGATCGCATCCGCGGCAAACGTGCCCATTCGGTCTCCCTTGGTCAGCCCGGAGGTACGGGCGGCATCGTTGTAGTTCTCCAGCTCCTCCAGATACCGTTCGAGCGCGTCCACCAAGTAGTCCTCCCGCGTCTTGTCCGCATCCCGCGCCAGGGCATCCAACCGACTCTCCAGCTCGGGCGGCAGGTTCAAGATGATCGACATCCGTACTCCCTCCTCCCGGTTGAATTTTCCAAGTATTATTGTAGAGGTTCCGGCAAGGACGCGCAAGCGCGGTTCTCCCGAGGCGTTCAGGGGGCCCCCTCTCACGCCTCCAACCGGACCCCTTCGATCTCCAGGAGCCTTCGTTTGACCTCGAGCCCTCCGCCAAACCCGACCAGCCCGCCGTCCGCCCCCACAACCCGATGACAGGGCACGAAGATGGACAAGGGATTGCGGCGGTTGGCCCCGCCCACGGCCCGAACGGCCCTGGGGCTGCCGATCCGGGCCGCGATCTGACCGTAGGTCCGCGTCTCGCCGTAGGGGATCGTCAAAAGCGCGTTCCAGGTTCGGAGCTGAAAGTCCGTCCCCTCCATCCGGAGCGGGACGTCGAAGCGCCTCCGCTCCCGGCGGAAATACCCCATGAGCTGCCGGGCCACCTCCCCCAGCAGGGGGCTCTCGCCCCGCACCGCTCCATAGGGGAGCGTAGCGCTTCCCTCGTCCCCAAAATGCACGGCGACAAGGGCATCCTCGTCGGCGACCAAGGTCAGAGGGCCAATAACCGTCGTCATGACATGAAAAAGACTTTGTCTCGACATTTGTCTTTTCGCCTCCCTATCCTCCGCATTCTTCCATTCTCAAGCGTTTGGCCCCCTCTCAGATGTCCTGCCCCGTCCCACGGCGTCGCGCCGCTCCAAGGCCAGCCGGATCCGCTCCACGCTCTCGAAGACGTTGGGCCCCCAGACGTCGGCGCCGATCTCCCGGGACCACTCGCCGGAGGTAGAGGCCCCCCCGATGGAGACAAGGTACTCCTGACGGTCCCCCGACTCCTCCAGAAGTCGGATGAAGTCCGCCTGGAAGACCAAAGTGGAGGAAAGCAGGGTCGAGAGTCCCACCACATCCGCGCGATGCTCCCGGGCGGCGGCCAAAAAAGCCTCCGGGGCAACGTCCGTCCCCAGGTCCACAACCCGAAACCCACCGATGCGAAGGGCTACGACCAGAAGATTCTTTCCGATGTCGTGGAAATCCCCCTGAACCGTGCCAACGACAGCCGTATAGGCCGAGGCATCCCCGCCGGGCTCCAATCTTCCCTCCAGACGGTCCATCACCTGGGCGAAGGCATCCCCCGCCAGGATGAGATCGGGCAGAAAGGCCCGATAATCCTCGAATCGACGTCCCAACTCCGCAAGCTCCTCGGCCAGGACGCCGACGAGGTCCCGGGCGGAGACCCCCTCGGACAAGAGAAGCTCCGCCTCCACCAAAGCGCCGTCGCCGTCTCCCTCCAGAACGCAGGCGCACAGCCTGTCCATCAACATAGCGCCTCCTCCGGGGGCATTCCGCGCCTCAGACGGCCCGACATCAGGAATTGTGCCATCCTATCCTACTCCTCAGTTCCGCCCAGCGGCGTTCGTAGCTCCTCCGCCCCTCGCCCAGGTAGCGCCTCCGGAACCCCTCGGGGACATCCGGAATCCGGCGAAGAAGCTCGGATTTAGCCCAGTCGAGAATCCCCGCCCAGAGCGGGCGCCTCTGCTCCTCGACAAGCCCCTCGGCAAGCTCGAAACGCCTGCCGCCCGCCTCCCAATCGCCCCCGAGGGCATCCAGAAGGGCCATCAGGCTGAAGGCGAACCCGCCGCCCTGCAACGCATTTCTTCGCTCCGCGTACAGGAGGTCCTCCAGCTTGAACATACGCTCCAGAAAGGCTCTGGCCCCCACCAGATCGTCCTGAAGGAGAGCGCAATAGGCCGCTTTGGAGAACGAAAGGCCCAGCCCCGGATAGAGCCCCAGCCCCTCGCCCATGTCCACGCAGCACTCGTAATGCCGGAGCGCTGCGGCGGCGTCCCCTTGTGCAAGCCGAAGGTCGCCCCTGAAATGCTCCGCCGCGATCAGGGACACCGTATAACTGGGCCCCGTCTCCTCCAGCTTCTCGAACACCCGCGCGGACATCTGCAGCAGTCGTTCGACGTGCGTCCTCTCCCCCTTCAGAATGTTGCCGATGGCGATGAAGCGCAGGGACGCGCCCGCCCAGAGCTCCAGATGCCGGTTCAGGGCCAGGCGATAGAGGTTGCGGGCCCAGGGAAGAAGGCGAGCCCCATCGTCCGTCTGGATGGCGAGGTAACAGAGCTGACCGTAAGCGGCGGCGACGGCCTCGTCCTCCTCGGTCCGCAGGGCCATCCTCAGCCCCTCCTCCAGGATCTGCCGGGCCCCCTCGTAATCGCCGCTCCACCAGAGATACCCCCCCTTCAGGATCGACCAGTCCCGCTCGGCCCGCAGAGTGGCCGGCGAACGGCCGGATCGGCGGACGATGCGGTCGATCAGCTGGCGCGTCTCCTCCAGAGCTCGACGCGTCCATACGTAATCCTCGGCCTTGGGGATGTGCCGGGCCAGGTCCGCGTCGCTCAGGGCGGGGAAGACCTCGTGCACGGCTTGAAAGTGGAGCTTCAACTCGCCGAGCCGCCAGAAAAGCTCCTCCTCGCCGAGCCCCGCCTCCCGGCTGTGGAGGACCAGACGGGCAAAGACCGGCCGGTTGCGGTAGAGCAGCGCGGGGTTCCACCCCCGCAGCACCTCGACGTTGCGTCTGTGCAGGGCGACGCGCAAGGACTCCGACATCCGCTCAAGAAGCGCCTCCCGGATCTTGGAGTGCGTGAAATAGTAGCTGACGTCCCCGTTTTCCTCGTTCTTCTCCCTCAAAAAACCGTGGATCCGGACCCTGTCGTGGAGCTCCGAAATCCTCAGTGGAGGGAGGTTCAGAGCCTCCGCGGACTCGAGCATCGAGACGGGACCAGGCGAGATGGCGAGCGCCTCCAGAAAAGCCCGCTCTTCGGGGTCCAAGAGCTCGATGCGCGAGGCGAACGGATTCTTGGAGGGAACGAGCGACTGCCCGGAACGCTCCTCCTGAGGAGGACAAAGGAGGGATCGGATAAAGAAAGGGTTGCCCTCGGTCTTGTCGTAGACCTCGCGGACCTCCTCGCGAGACCACTGCCGATCGGGGCGGAGGAGCCGACAGATCCGCTCGGTCTGCTCCGGGCTGAAGCGCTCGAGCGGTATCTCGCATACAGCAAAAGGCTCGTTCTCCAGGGAGGTGCGCGCCATGAAGAGGGATCGCGCCTCCCCGTATCCCGAGACGAGGACGTGTCGGGGCAGCGCGTGGTTCCACAGGAACATCTCCAGGATCATCCACGATGCCTCGTCCATCCACTGGATGTTCTCCAGGGCAAAAAGCCTGGGCGCCTCCCCGGGCCGACTCGCCGCCTCCTCGTAGACGAGCTCCGCAACGCGGGCACAGGCCAACTCCGTAAAGAAAACGTTCTTATCGTCCGAAAAGAGCTTTTGATCCCGTTTGCGGAACATCTGCACAAAGGGAACCATGGGCCGGGTACGCTCCTCCTGGGTGAAGCGCACCGAGCAGCAGTTCCAGCCATTGGCCGAGAGACGCGAGACGATCTCCTGGACAAAAGCCCCTTTGCCAATCCCCTCCTCACCCCAGACGAACCCGCAGGAGGACCGCCCCTCCTCCCCGGCGGAGCAGAAGAAGTCCAGCATTTTGAGTATCTCCCCGGAGCGTTCCAGGGGGTTCTCGGCCGTTGCGGCCTCGAAGGCCATCAGGGGGGCGGGGACCGTCCGGCGCTTCAGCAGCAGGTCGCTCGACAGAAGCTCGGAACGCTGGCCGAGTTCTCCCTCGACGCGGCTCGCAAAGCTCCGCGCGGTCCGGACCGCATCCACCTTCCGCCCCAAACGGATGTAGAGGCGGACCAGTTCGCCGTGAATCTTCTCGTCGTAGGGTTCGAGCTCGGCAATTTTCTCGCAGCAGCGTACCGCCTCCTCCATTCGGACGGACACACCGTGCGTGAGTTCACGCCGGAACCGCTGCCGCAGCCGATCCGCCAGCAATGCCCGATACGCCTCCCGCTTCGGCAGGAGCCAGTCGGAGAAAGAGGGCCACTCCTCGATATCGGCCAAGTCCATAAAGGGCTCGAAAAGCGGAACGAGCCGTTCCCATTCCAGGGAGCCCACCCGGTCCAGGAGATCGAGATCCCTCTCGATCCTGACATCCGGGGCCAGCGACAGGACGCCCCGGCTGTCCGAAAGCAGGGGCAAAACACCCCGGACGCAGCTGAGAGCGTTGCTGAGGTTGCGCCTGCCCGCCTCGGGCGATTTGTCCCCCCAGAGAAGGGAACAGACCCTGTCCCGGGACATCGTTCCCTCCTCGACGAGCAGAAGGGCCAGAATACGCGCCTTGAGGAAGGGAAAAGAGGCCTTGACGCCATCGACAAAAAGTTCGGGCACGCCCAAAAAACGGGCCTTGTACTCCACCGGCACCCCTCCCCGGATTCCCCAGAAAATTCAGGCCGACCGACACCGGCACGCCCCCGGAAAATCGCCGTGGCGCGACGCCCGGCGGCGCCCAGCATGCGGCGCTAGCGTTTTCCCCCTCCAGCGGCCCATTCCTCGAGCAGTGCGATGCAATCCCCGGCATTCTTCAGTCGGGCGTAGCCCAGACTGTCGCGTCCCGTGTTGTCGGAACGGCCGGGGTCCGCACGGACTCGCAACAGCGCGGAAACGGCCTCGGCATTGTTGTAGGCGGCCGCAATCATCAGGGGCGTCGTTCCTCCGGAGTCGGGACGGTCCACCTTGGCATCCGAGGAAATCAGCATTTGCAGCACCTCGAGCCCATTCGCGTTCTGGGCGGCAAAGTGCAGCGGGGTCCATCCGACGAAATCCACGGCATCCGTTCGCGCACCCGAGTCCAGAAGGAGCCGAGCCGCCTCGGAGTTGCCGCGGTACGCGGCCTCCATCAGGGGCGTCATATTCCGAAACGTTCGGGACTCGACGTCCGCCCCCGCCCGGAGCAGCAATGCCGTCGATGCGGTCCCTCCGTCCTGGGCCTGGATGGAGTGCATCAACGCCGTCATCCCATCCAGGTCCCGAACCTCGACGTCCGCGCTCAGGGCCAGAAGGTGCCCCAGGCCCTCGGCATTGCCCGAGGCCGCGGCGATCATCAGCGCCGTCATGCCCTGGCCGGCCCTCTGGTCCACCGAGGCCCCCGCGCCGACAAGAAGCTCGAAGATATCGGCCTCCCGGGATTTCCGGGCCGCTACCATCAGCGGCGTCAAGCCGTCCCAGGTGCCCTGGGCGGGATCGGCCCCGAAATCGAGCAAAAGCGCCGTGGCAGCAGCATCATCCTTCGCCGCCGCCATGATCAGTGGGGTGACCGTCACGGCATTCTTATGGTTGGGGGCCGCCTTCAGCTCCAGGAGGACCTTCAGGGTCTCCACTCCCCTCCCGGCATCGAGGGCCGCCATCAAGGGCGTCATCCCCTGCCGAGTGGACTCGTCGACCGGAGCCCCGGAACGGACGAGGTGTCGGATCAACTCCGGAGAGGCTCCCGAGGAGGCCGCGAAGATCAGGGGCGTCCAGGACCGCAGGTCCCGCAGCCCCACATCGGCGCCGAGGCGCAGCAGGGCCTGGACGGCGGGCAGATTGTCCGAGCGGCAGGCCTCCATCAAGGGGGTCAGCAGACCGCTCTCTCGCGTATCGGGGTCGGCCCCCGAGGCGACGAGTTTTTCCAGTACCTCGGCGGAGACCGCAGGATTGGAAGCCCCCAGAAAGAGCGCTCCGCGATTCTGGTCGTCCTCGGCCCGGACGTTGGCCCTCCCCACGATCAGCGCATCCACCGCCTCCGCGTCCGCACCGGCGGCAACGGCCCGCATGAGGGGGGTGTAACGTCCGGCATCCCTGACGTTGACATCGGCACCGGCCTCCACCAGAAGCTTCAGGACGGCCGCGTCCGGCCTTTCGCACGCGGCCAGGAGGGGCGTGACCCCCATGTCGTTCGGCTCGTCCGCCGGGACTCCGGCGTCCAACAGGAGCTCGACGCCCCGAACGTAGGGGCGGGCCGCCGCCACCCACAGGGGCGTCCGGCCCTCGCCGTCCCGGATCCTGGGCGACGCGCCGCGACGAAGCAGCGCGGCCATGACCTTAGGAGAGTCGTTCATTGCGGCCGCAAGGTGGAGGGGCGTCCGGCCCCTCCCGTCCGTAACATCCAGCGAGGCGCCCGCCTTGACGAGGGCATCGACAATGCCCTCATGCGGGTTGTAGGCGGCGGCCAGCATCAGAGGAGTCAGCCCCTCGAGCCCCTCGGAGGAGAGCGAGGCCCCCTTCTCGACCAGAAGCTCCACGACCTTCGGGTCCGAGGCATGCTCCGCCGCCACATGGATGGGTCGGTTGCCGTCCGGGAAAGGTGCGTCCGCGGAGGCCGTCTCCAGAGCGGCACGCAGTTCCGGCAGCGAGCCCGAAGAACAGAGGCGCTGCAAGTCGGAAGCCAGGGCCCGGCCCCGGAAAGAAAGCAGGAAAAGGGCAGCTGCCGCCAGGATGCATTTCAAGTTTCTTGTCTTTTTCAAAACAAACCTCCCGTTTTCAGGAGCGTCCCCAAGCCTGATGGGGCCCCGGGACGGGAACCCGCAAAAAGGGGCGCTAGCGCCGCCAATGATCCCTGTGGATCGAAAGGATCTCCTCCTCCAGTTCCGCATCGGCTATGGGGCCGACGACCACGATATCCTTTTGCCCCCGTGCGAACACCTCCCGGCAGGGCAGATCGAAGGTAGGGTTCGCGGGGTCGCTGCCCGTAAGGGCCAACAGCTTGTTTTCCCCTACGCCGTAGACCACGCGCCCGAGGTTGCCCCAGTACATCGCCCCGCTGCACATGGCGCAGGGCTCGATGGTGGTGTAGAGGGAACATTCCCAGAGATCGTCGCGGGAAAAACGCTTGGAGGCCGCCCGCATCAACGCGGACTCGGCGTGACCGGTGCAATCCCGCTCCGTCAGTTCGATGTTCCCCCCGCTGAGCAAGAGCTTCCCCGCCGAGTCGACCAGAACCGCTCCAAACGGGTGGTTCCCCCCCCTCAGAGCCGCGACGGCGGCCTCGTGGGCCAAACGCATGAACGCAAGATCCTTGTCCTTATCGAAAAAGTCGAACCTCATCTCAGCTCTCCCCGGACACGACAATGTCCCCGATATGATGTGCACAACGGGGTCTCGACGTGGTATGCTAACCTCATCCGCCAAGCCCGTCGACATTCAGTATAGCAAACTCCGACGCGAGCCTGACCGAATGGAGTGAACGCACTTGCCCGAAAACCAGGAAAGAAGGGATCAGCGCCGGTTTCTGAGAGTGGACTGTCGGCTCTTCACCGAATTCCAGCTGCCCGACGAGGGCGACTGGTTGCTGGCCGAGGTTCTGGATCTGAGCATCGTCGGCCTTCGGGTCCGATTTCGGGAGAACCAGCGCAAGCGCGCCATCAAAGAGGAGGACATCGCCTGGCGGGATGTCCGCTTCCGATTTCGGAACAGGGCGGAGGAATTTCTTCTGGACGGGCATTTTCTGATGGTCTACGCCAAAAGCGACGGATGCTTTACGGCAGGAGTCGAGTTCGTGAACGTGACCCCGGAGCAGCAGTTCAAGCTGGTGGCCCTTTATGCGGACTACCGGCGCAGGGGACAGAACTCGGACGAATAGAGACATACGTCCCCAAGCCGGAGAGAGCCCCGCGGCGGCGGGGCTCTCGTCTTGCTTCACTTTGCTTCACTCTAGGGCCAAGGCAGAATCCGATACCGTTCCCCCCGTATCATCAGCTCCTTGAACTGCGGCTCCACGACCGAAAGATCCGGGGAGGACAGCGCGGAAGGGAGCAGATCCCCCTGAAAGAATCCGACGACCCGAGGTTCGTCGGAGACGACATCGAGCACCAGGCCCATTCCGGGGAGGATCAGCAGGCAGGTCTCCCCGGCCTCCTCCCTCTCGCTCAGGACGTCCTGAAACACGAAGAGCGCGTCGGAGCTGCGGCGCAGGGTATTGAGTGCGTAGCCCTCCTCCCAAAGGCGGACCAGATGCTCGACCAGGATCGGAGAGAGCTTTCGCCCCTCGGGATGGACGGCGGCGGCATTCAGGATATCGCGTCTTCGGGCCTCGGAGGGCAGACCGCTCCGAACGTCCCTCCAATGCGCCTGAGGATCCACGGCCATGGCGTCATCGAGGCGCTTGCGAATGGCAGCCGAAGCCGGGGAATGCCTCCCCTCCTCCCTCAGCCGGATGAGGGCGTAGTTGCCATAGCGCCCGAGGTTGAAACGCAGATAGAGGTAGTCGAAATCCGCGGGCGTGATCTGTCCGCTGAGCAGCCGGTCCACCTGATTGTTCGCGGCCAGGCGATAGGGATCCAGGAGCGGAGAGCTCATCGCCACGACGATGACCGTCAAAATCAGGGCCGCAACGGTATTGATGCGGCCGATGGCTCCCGGCCACTGGCGCAGCAGCACGGCCCCCGCGTAGCCCAGCCCCCAGACCCCCGTGACCGTCACCAGGAACGCCGCGTGGATACGGTCGACGGAGAGCCCGTACTGCTGAACCCTCAAACCCAGCGAGTAGAGGCACAGAGCCGTATAGGCGGGAAGACAGAGCAGGGAGACCTTCGCCAGCGCGTTGACGAACTTGTTGGAGAAGGGGGACCGGGTCCCATCGAGCCACGCCGCGTTGGCGAGCAGGATGGTGGCGAGCTGCAGAAGCAGCATCAGGGAGCTGGCCTGCCCGGTGTTCCACAGGGTCTTGAGCCCGGAGTAGGGCAGGCAGGCGATGAATACGAAGGAGAGCGCCGAGAAGGGGGGCAACAGCCAGGCCAATATCGACAGGATCCAGCGCCCCAGGGAATCGATACCGGGGTGCCGGAGGGCCAGGGTGATGGATACCGCGATCGTGAGGCTCGTCAGGGGAGCGGCCACGAGCGGATGGAACAGGACGTGGGGGACGAACTCCAGCCCCACGATGTCGAAGAGCAGGCTGGCGGTGAGGAGCAGCGCCCAGAAGACCACCGTCACGATTACGGCCTGAAACAGCAGAAAGACGTTGCGGCAGAGCTGGAAAAAGACGTCGGAATAGGGCACGCGCCAGCTCCATGTCGCGATGCGGCACTGAAAAAAGGGCAGCAGCAAAAAGACGGCCATGCAGAACCGCAACAGCTCCATGCCCTGGGAGGGCATGGAGTGAAACGCTCCGTCGGGCGGATAAAGGGACCAGAGCCTGTAGGCGTAGAAGACCGAAAGGACCAGGGAGAGGCCACCCAGAAAACGCCTGAGACGCCTTCCCCAATGCTCCTGGGCCAGCCAGAAGGCGAAGGGGACCACCACCATCAGGGTCAGAGGCAGGGCCAGAAACGGCCCGCTCTGGGTGACCAGATATTGGCCCAGCAGAAGCCCCTGCAGCAGGGCGGACAGGAGCACCCACAGATAGCGCTTGCGGTCGATTCCGTTCATCGGAGGCTAACGGGAGAAGTAATGGTATGTCGTACCCTGATCGATGGGCTGAGGGCCGATCCGCGTGGAGAGCAGAGCCCTCCCCTCCTCCAGGGTCACGGTATGGAGCTTCAGGGGCAGGGGAAAACGGGCCAGATCCAGCAGAGGCTGAATTTGAGCCAGCGCCTTCTTCGTGATGTAGTCGGGAAGGTCCATCTTGTTGATCCGCACCTGGGGATCGTCCAGCCAGAGCTCCCTTCGGTTGACGATCTTCAGCTTGCTGTCTATCTCGATCAGGATGTCCAGAGTGACGAAAAGCACTTTGGCAAGGTAGGTCCCCTTGCCCTTCAGCCCGGAGGGCGTGATCGCAAGGGCGATATTCTTCCAGTGGTCGTCCTTCCCGAAGGTCTGGGCCTCGAGCCCCTTGTTGATGTCCTCCTCCAGGATGCGGCAGGCCGCATAGATCTGAAGGGCGTTCCGGCACTCGACGTCCCCCGACGTCCAGTTCTCCGGCGCATTGAACTGCACGTCGTTCATGCGGAAGGTCAGCTTGTCCACCCGCACATCCTCGATCCTCACCCCCGTCAGGTCCATGAAGAGGTCGTGGAAGCGCCCCGTCGCATCCGGCTGCCCGACGACGGTGAGCTTCAGCTCCTCCGGGGCGAAACGGTTCACATAATAGGCCAGAAGATGCGAGGTGGTATCCACGGGCTCGATCTTCCCCCTGAACTCGAAGTCCGCGGCCCACGACGCAGACGCGGCCGAAATCACCCATGCCAGCAAAAGCGGAATCACCTTGATCGTTCTCAAAACACATGACCCCCTAACGGATTCCCGCTTCCTGTCGAAGCGTCGATGAAAGCAACGTTTTTCTCTCTCTATTATAGCTCAGGATGGGAGACGGCTCCTGAGAAACCCCGTGCCCTTTTGCACAAAGGGAGGCCGGGGTGTACTCCCCCCGGCCTCCGCACTTGGATTGACGAAATTCGAACCGAACGGCCGAAAGAACTAAGCCTTGATCGGCTGCGGGCCCATCTCCGCCAGGGCCTTGTAGGCCGCGTAGCGCTCCTTGGCCTCCTTCTCCGCCTGCTCGAAGAGCGCATCGGCGATGTCCGGGAACCCCTGTTTCAGGGCCGCATAGCGCACCTCGCTCAGCAGGAAGTCCTTGTAGCTGGCCTTCGGCTCCTTGGAATCGAGGATGAACGGGTTCTTCCCCTGCTCGGCCAGCTCAGGGTTGTAGCGGTACAGGTGCCAGTAGCCCGCCTCGACGGCCTTCTTGCTCTGGTCCTGCGTCTTGCCCATGCCCGCCTTGATGCCGTGGTTGATGCAGGGCGCGTAGGCGATCACCAGGGACGGGCCCTTGTGAGCCTCGGCCTCGGCCAGGGCCTTGAGCAGCTGGTTCTTGTCCGCGCCCATCGCGACCTGCGCGACGTACACGTGCCCGTAGGTCATGGCCATGCGGCCCAGGTCCTTCTTGCGCACGCGCTTGCCGCTGGCCGCGAACTTTGCGATGGCCGCCGTCGGCGTGGACTTGGAGGACTGGCCGCCGGTGTTGGAGTAGACCTCGGTGTCCATGACCAGGATGTTGACGTCCTCGCCGCTGCCCAGAACGTGGTCCAGGCCGCCGTAGCCGATGTCGTAGGCCCAGCCGTCGCCGCCGAAGATCCAGACGGACTTCTTGACCAGGTAGTCCCGGAACTGCTCGATCTTGGCGAACTCCCGGATGACCGCCTCGTCCCCACACCCGCACTCGCCGCAGGAGCAGCAGAACATGCGGTCCAGCAGCGCCTCGACCTTGGCCGCGGTCTCGCGCGACTTCTCGCCGTCCTCGCGAGTGTCCAGCCACTCCTGCAGCACGTCCTTGTCCTCCTGCGCGATGTCCATCTTCAGCAGGTTCTCCATGGCCTCGACGAGGTAGTTCACCATCACGTTGATCGAGAGCTTCATGCCGTAGCCGTACTCCGCGTTGTCCTCGAAGAGGGAGTTGGCCCAGGCCGGCCCCTGGCCCTTGGCGTTGGTCGTGTAGGGCATGCTGGGCGCCGAGCCGCCCCAGATGGAGGAACAACCCGTGGCGTTGGCGATGACCATACGGTCGCCGAACAGCTGAGTGATCAGCTTGGTGTAGGGCGTCTCGCCGCATCCGGCGCAGGCGCCGCTGAACTCCAGCAGCGGGCGCTGGAACTGGCTGCCCTGGATGGTGAACTTGTTGCCCACGTTCTCCTTGTCCTCCACGTTCTCCATCGCGAAGGTCCAGTTGTCGATCTGGTCCTCCTGGGTGGCGATGGGCTTCATCTCCAGGGCGCTGACGGGGCAGATGTCCGCGCAGTTGCCGCAGCCCATGCAGTCCAGGGTGTCGACCTGCATCTTGTAGGTGTAGCCGGCCTCCTTGAGGGCCTTGCCCTTGCACTCGACGTCGCCGAAGCCCTCGGGAGCGGCGGCCCGCTCGTCCGCGTCCAGCAGGAAGGGACGGATGGAGGCATGCGGACAGACCATAGCGCACTGGTTGCACTGGATGCACTTGTCGCTCTTCCACTCGGGCACGTTCACCGCGACACCGCGCTTCTCGTAGGCGGACGTCCCGGACGGGAAGCTGCCGTCCTCGCGGCCCGCGAACGCGCTTACGGGCAGGCTGTCGCCCTCCTGCGCGTTGATCGTGGCGCACTGGTTGGCCATGAAGTCCGGCACCTCCGAGGGCATCCCGCGCTTCTCCACCACCTTGTCCTGAACGTCGAGCCAGGCCGCCGGGACCTTGATCTCGATGATGTTGTCGAGCCCGGTGTCGACCGCGGCGTGGTTCATCCTGACGACGCTCTCGCCCTTCTTGCCGTAGGACTTTTCGATGGCGTCCTTCATGTACTTCACGGCATCCTCGATCGGGATGACCTTCGCCAGCTTGAAGAACGCGGCCTGCATGATCGTGTTGGTGCGGTTGCCGAGACCGAGCTTCTCCGCCTCGTCCACCGCGTTGATGACGTAGAACTTCGCCTCGCGCTTCGCGAGCTGGCGCTTGAGCTTCGCGGGCAGGTGCTCCTCGAGCTGCTCGAGCGTCGTCCACTGGGTGTTGAGCAGGAACGTGCCCCCCTTCTTGAGCCCGGCCGCGACGTTGTACTGGTGCACGTACTCCTGCTTGTGGCAAGCGATGAAGTCGGCGGCATCGATCAGATAGGTGGACTTTATGGGCGACTTGCCGAACCGCAGGTGCGAAACCGTGATTCCGCCGGACTTCTTGGAGTCGTAGGCGAAATAACCCTGCGCGTAGAGGTCCGTGTGGTCGCCGATGATCTTGATGGAGTTCTTGTTGGCACCGACCGTTCCGTCGGATCCCAGACCCCAGAATTTGCAGCAGACCGTGCCCTCGGCCGCGGCCTCGATCTCCTCGATCACGGGCAGGGAGCTGTCGCTGACGTCGTCCACGATGCTGATGGTGAAGCGGTTGCGCGGCTCGTAGAGGCTGAGGTTGTCGAAGACCGTCTTGATGTGGCTGGGCGTCGTGTCCTTGGAGCCCAGACCGTAGCGGCCGCCCACGATCTTGGGCGCCGCGCCGCCCTTGTCGAAGAACAGGGTGCGCACGTCCTCGTACAGGGGCTCGCCCAGAGAACCGGGCTCCTTGCAGCGGTCCAGAACCGCAATGGCCTGAACGGTGGAGGGCAGCACGCGGAAGAAGTACTTCGGGGAGAACGGACGGTAGAGATGGGCCTCCACCACGCCGACCTTCTCGCCCCGGGCATTCAGGTAGTCCACGGTCTCCTCGATGGCCTGGCAGACGGACCCCATCGCGACGATGACGCGCGTGGCATCCGGCGCCCCATAGTACGTGAAGGGGTGATACTCGCGGCCCGTCAGCTTCTTGATCTCCTGCATGTAGCCCTCGACGACGTCCGGAATGTCCACATAGAAGGGCTGTGCGGCCTCCTTGGCCTGGAAGAAGATGTCCGGATTCTGGGCCGTCCCCTTGTGGAAGGGATTCTCCGGCCGCATGGCACGGGCGCGGAACATGTCGATGGCGTCGTAGTCCACCAGCCCGGCGAGGTCGTTGTAGTCGAGCGCGTCGATCTTCTGGATCTCGTGGGAGGTTCGGAACCCGTCGAAGAAGTGCAGGAAGGGAACGCTCGTCCTGAGGGTCGAGAGGTGCGCGACGGCGGCCATGTCCATGGTCTCCTGGACGCTCCCGGCCGCCAGCATCGCGAATCCCGTCATGCGCGTGGTCATGACGTCGCTGTGGTCGCCGAAGATGGAGAGGGCGTGTCCCGCGATGGCGCGGGCCGAGACGTGGAAGACGCAGGGCATCAGCTCGCCGGCGATCTTGAACATGTTCGGCATCATCAGCAGCAGCCCCTGAGAGGCCGTGAAGGTGCTGGCCAGGGCTCCGGCCGAGAGCGCACCGTGCACGGCTCCCGCGGCGCCCCCCTCGGACTGGAGCTCCGTTACCTTGACGGTCTGGCCGAAGATGTTCTTGCGCCCGTGCGCCGCCCACTCGTCGATCAGCTCGGGCATGGTCGACGACGGCGTGATCGGATAGATTGCCGCCACCTCGGAGAACGCGTAGGCGACGTGCGCCGCTGCAGCGTTTCCATCCATCGTTTTCCAGTTTCTCTTTGCCATGAAAAAACCCCCTCCTCAAATTGGTGCCGCAGCCCCCCGGAACGAGACAAACGAGCCTCGCAGGGACACCCCCAAAAAGGAGGCCCCGGCACGAACAAACCATTCCCCTATATGCAGGCAAGCACAAAAAATCTTTCGCAGAATGATTTCTGCGAAAAATTTCGAGTACAATCCAGCTTGGGAAGCCGCCTCCAATTTTACTACAATCCCGTAAATTTTAGGCCCCCTCCAACGGAAAAGTCCGTGGGGCCGTTCGCACGTCATCGCGTCGATTTTCATGACGGGAGACGAAGCGCAGCGTGAACCGGACGATCTCGCTGGAGGAGACGGTTCTCAGGGGCATGTGCCAGAACCCCGCCCCCGAGGAGACGTAGAAGCCCATCCCCCCTCGCTCTCCCCATCCCGAGGAAACGCCGTAGCGGCGCCGCACCAGGAGGTTGAAGGGGAACACCTGCCCGCCGTGCGTGTGTCCCGAGACCTGCAGGACCGTTCCGGCGGCCGAGGGCTCCTCCAGATCCTCCGGCGTGTGGTCCGCAACCACCAGGGGCAGCGCGGCGGCCGAGGGCAGTTCACGCCTCAGCCGCGCCAGGACGTTCTCGAGAGGAGCGCGAGGACTGCCCAGGCGATCGCCCCGGGGATCGTTACGTCCGACGAGAAGCAGGGTCCCGTCCACGACGCGGCCATCGTCCTGCAGGACGGTGAAGCCCGCCCGTTCCAGCAGCTCCCGTGAAAAATCCTCCCCGGCATAGAGTTCATGATTGCCGAGCACGGCAAACTTGCCCAGCGGAGCGCTCAGGTCCGAGAGCAGCGTCTCGATCCCGGACTCCAGCGCCCCGCCGCGGTGGCCGTCGAGGGTATCCCCCACCAGCAGAATAACGTCCGGACCGCACTCCGCGACTCGCCTCACGATCCGGTCCAGGAGTCCGGGATTCACGCTGCCGCCGGCATGGATGTCGGAGACGGCGACAAGGGTCATGGGAGACCGCGGCGGCATGCCGGGCGGAAGGGGCAGAACGATGTCCAAATCCCGGACGATGGTGTACTGGGCGCGGGCCACGCCGTAGGCCATCCAGAGAAGCATCAGGTTCAGAAGCAGAAAGGGACGCGGTGCGCCTATGACGGACGGGAACAGACGAAAGAGCAGCCTCCAGACGTCCAGGAGGAGAAAGGCAAGGGTGAAATGGGCGACGAAGCCGAGTGCCGTGCCACCGAGCCTCTGGAGCTGAAGGCCGCCCAGCCAGCGCCCCAGCGGCATGGCCAGGCCGAAGAGCCCCCAAAGGAGGGCGACGACGAGGCGCATCAGCCCTCCCGGGACGAGGAGAACAAGATGAAGTCCCGTATAGAGCAGGGCCAGGAGGTAGAACGAAAAAAAGGCGAACAGGATCGAGTTGTGGTAGAACAATTCAAATCCTCCATAAAATGGCGTAAGGTGGACGGCGCGAATGAGGATATAATACCTCCATCCTCCCGCCATTCCAACCCGCGGAGAAAGGGGGGCTCCGGGAGGTCCTGCGGGGGAACGGAAGGAGGGGCCGTGTCCCCGGAATGGCTGGCGCGTCGAGCCACCGCAACGTTCGATTCTTGCCCTACAGATCCTAGATCGACTGCAATTGCTTGGTTTCGACCAGAGATAAAAGATAAGGAGCGTTGAATGATGAAGAAAAAAATTTCAGCATGCGCCCTGTTGTTCGCGGTCTTCCTTCTCGCGGTGCCCGCGGGGGCGGCGACGTTCACGGTCAGCAACGACGCCGACAAGGGCCCCGGTTCCCTGCGACAGGCCATCCTCGACGCCAACTCGACCCCGGAAGCGGACGAAATCCATATCGATGCCGCGGTCAAGGTCATCACGTTCGCCTCGGAGGTGAACATCTCCGATTCGCTGACCCTGAACGGCGGCGGCGCGACACTGAAGGGGAACACGACGCGTCTTTTCAGCATTACCGGTGGAACGGTAAAGTTCGACCGGCTCTCCTTCACCAAGGGCAAGGCCTTCTCGGGCAACGGCGGAGCGGTCAACATCGAGGGAGCCGCCAAGGCGGATTTCGTTAACTGCACGTTCTTCGACAATGACGCGGGAGCCAGTGGCGGCGCGGTCTGTGTATCCAGCAGCGGCTTCGACGCAACCACGTTCCTGAACTGCACCATCGCGGACAACAGCGCCACGAACGGCGGCGGAGTCGCAGTCGTCAGGGGCGGCGTCAGCTTCGCGGGGTCCATCGTCACCGGCAACACCCAGCGGGGCGGAATGCCTCAGGGCACCGACGTCTACGCGGAAACGGGGGGAAGCATCTTCAACAACGGACGCTACAACGTGATCGGCCAAACGAACGCCCCCGGTTCCTTTTCCTCGGCGTGGGGCAATCACATCTCCGTCAGCTCGCAGGATGTTTTTCACACCCAGCCGCTGGCCTTGACGGCGATCAACGGCGTTCAGGTGCTGAAGCTCTCCAGCCTGTCCGGAAACGTCGCACGCGACCTCATTCCCACATCCACGCCGGGTTTTCCCGAGATCGATGAGCGCGGGGAGCGCCGCCCTCAACTGCTCGGACTCGACTCGGGCGCATTCGAGCTGAGCCCCGTCCCACTGGCAAGCATCGACCTCAAAGGAAGCCCCTACATCCAGCTGGGCAAGAGCGAACAGTACGTCGCCGGGGTACACCCGTCCGACGCTACGCGAGATGTCCGTACCCATAAGGACGGCATAGAATGGAGCGTCAGCGACACTTCAATCCTCAGCGTGGATGCCGCAGGCATCGTCACGGCATTGAAGTCGGGCGATGCCGTCCTCTACGCCCGGGGACACGGCTGGGATGCCTCGGGCAATCCAGTCGTATCCTCCCCCGCATCGATCAAGATCCGGGTGGGCTCTTCGCCGCTTCCAGTCCCGGAAGTCATCCTCAAGCCCCTGGGGGATGTAGCTCTCAGGCAGGGCACCACCAGGACGCTCACGCCCGCGGTCACGATCAGCCTGGCAGGGGCTCCTGCGGACCTGGCCTACAAACTTTCCGTTTCCTCTCTGAACACGGCCGTGGCCTCCGTGGATGTCTCGCCCGACGGCAAACAGATTGTGCTGGCGGGTAAAACCATCGGCACGAGCCAGATCTCGGTCATCGCTACGGCATCGAACAGCGCGGGCAGCAGCAGCGATACGAAGACCTTCACCTTGACCGTCTCTCAACAGGGTTCGGGCAAGAGCGGCGGCGGCGGTTGCAACGCTGGCTTCGCGGGGTTGGGCCTGCTGGCCGCAGCCTTCTGGGCGCTGCGCCGCAAGGTGCGGTGAAAAAGCGGGCGGGCTATTTGCAGCTCGTCCCATGCAGTGCCACCGGCGTAGCCGGTGGCACTGCATGGCCAGACTCACAACCGTGAACCTTTCTCCTCTCCCTGCTCCTCCATGGGCTCCACTCACGAAACGAAAAGGGCGTTTTCCTCGCGACAAGGAAAAACGCCCTTTTCTCTAATCTTTTCATCGACCGTTCACTGTTCGGTCGAGGGTATCCTTGGTGGAGCTAAAGCATCGGTCCTGAAACTCACGACTCAATAATTCAGAAATAGGGGCAACTTATGCCGCCATCCCTATTCTTTCAAGATCCCAAAAGGGATTGTGAGTGGAAACGCGAATACCCCAATTTAACCCCGCAAAACTCACCTTATCCAGATGCTACCTCAGCCCTCTTCCTAGGCTCCATCGGCTTAAGGGGGCTCATTTTCAGGTTGAACTGCCTGATTATCGGCTCATTCTGCGCACGAAAATAAGCAACTTCCTCCTCCGGGGTCATATCTTTGATTCTCTCATAGATTTTCAGACGTATTATATCCAGCTCATCCTCTATTGGGTTAGATGTCCGGTTGTTCATGGCGCAAAACCTCCTTCGCAGTACAGATGACCACCCCTCCATACCCTTCGGTATTATTGACATTGGTTGTCAATATTCTGGTTTTATCTCGATTGATATGCTGGAAATTATAAGAGACCACGCAGTCCAATTTATAAACAGATGCAGCTGCAACATGCAAACTGTCAAGACGGTATGAACTCGGAATGATTTCGGTCTTCAAGTAAATCTCAGCCAACCGAGCCGCTTCGGACGTAGATTCCAAGACAGCTATTCCATATTGTTCTATAAGGGATAGCATGGCACTCCGTTTGGGTTCTGGTGCTTCCCTTAATTCATCCGTCACATACCATGAGGCATACCCCTCATACCGCCCAGCACCAATGGCCTCAAACAGCCTGACGACATCCTCATGCCCGTCTCTGTCCGTATCGAAGTAGTAGTTAAAAACTGTCGTCTCCAAGTACAAGCGTAATTTCCCGATTCTCATCATCTCCTACATACACATATTTTACCTCGTACAGTCCATCTTTGCACCATAAGGGGGCTCTATTCGAATCCTACCTCGTCCATCGAACCCATGACCCTATCCCCCTCCGAAGCGAATCACATCGGAAAAGAAAAATCCATTGAAAATCATGTATGGAAGCCCCTTCAGGCATTCATATTCAACTCAAAATCAGATTGGAGGATGACGACCTTGGAAACATCGGACAGAATCCGAAGCGCACTGGCCTGCCAGATCGGCACGGAGCACTATTGGAAAGTATTTCCCGATGACGACGCCTTCAAAATTACCGATGGCGTCAAGATGATGGCGGAAATGTGCGAGGCGTTCTGGCTTGTTGCGGATATACTCGCTTGTCAGCACACTCAAAAGGCAAAAAGAAAAGCCTTGCAGACCTGGACCCTGACATTGAATACCAAAGACAAGTCAGCGGATGCCTTACTCATCGGAGAGGACGGCAACGGAAGGATCTTAGCCAAATTGGAGATTCCCTATACGGATTTTCCTCTTCCGGAGGGCATTACGCTCTTCCTGGAGGATGGAGTCCTGCTGCTTCCCTCGGAGCATTAAGAAATCCCCTTCCCTATTCTTTTCAGCTCACTTGCCACGTATCGGTCGCCTCGCTGCGGCTTGACGCCTGCACTCGGCAGCTCGGCTCCCGCCGAGCTCCGATACGCGTCGTTCGCTCCTTGATTCATCCCTCAAACGAGTTCTTTTCCCTATATCCCGTATTTCATAGGGGGCTTCTCCCCCATATTCAAAATGAGACCTGCTAGATAGTGTCGTCACAAGATATTAGCCCAAAGAGCAATGCAGCGAATTTGCACCGCGGCAACAAAGGATGCGGCATTTTTCGCATACCGTGTAGCA
>NZ_RQYL01000036.1 GCF_003860125.1 Fretibacterium sp. OH1220_COT-178
ATTCCTCATGCCTCCATTATCCAAGAGGCTCCTGTCCTGAGGGGGGGACATTCTCTCGGTCCCGCTAAGGGATGACATTATCACAGTCCGGCGACAGGGTGGCGGATGGCGTATTGACAGACGGCGCGGAACAGGTATAATGCCCCTAATCCGAAATTTGATCGAAAAGGCGATGATGCGGGGCGCCGGGCTCGTCCGGAACTTTGCACACAGAGAGGAACGTCCATGGGCTGAGAGACGTTTCGTGTATGGGGCGAAGGCTGAAAACCCGTGGAGCTGGGGCGGAAACGGACGCGAGAAAATGTCTGCAACAGGCATTCATCGGTCTCGGGAGTACGTCCACGGAATGGCCCGCGTCAGAGGGCTCGAGAGGGGGACTGCAAGAGGTCCCCAAGCAGGGTGGTACCGCGTGCATACACGTCCCTACGGAGCATTCCGTAGGGACGTGTTCGTCTTCCGGGGCAGCTTCATATTTCAAAACCAAGGAGGTTTTCGCTATGACGTTCAAGGGAACAGGCACAGCGTTGGTCACCCCCTTCACCGATACGGGAATCGACTACGAGGGATTCGGCCGTCTGATCGACTGGCAGATCGAAAACGGGGTGGAGTTTCTGGTGGTGCTCGGAACGACGGGTGAAAGCCCTGTCGTGACCGAGACCGAGAGGGAGGAGATCGTGAAGTTCGCCGTGAAGCGCACCGCCGGAAGAGTCCCCGTCGTGATCGGAACCGGCGGAAACGATACGGGACACGCCGTCCACAACAGCCGGGCCGCCGGCAAACTGGGCGCCGACGCCGTCCTGGTCGTCACCCCCTACTACAACAAGCCCTCGCAGGAAGGGCTTTTCCAGCACTTCAAAACGGTCGCCGACGCCGTCGATGTCCCGGTCATCCTCTACAACGTCCCGGGGCGCACGGGGGTGAACCTGCTGCCGGAGACGGTCGTCCGCCTGTCTGAGGTCGAGAACGTCGTCGCCCTCAAGGACGCTTCGGGCAGCCAAGCCCAGGTGGACGAGACGCTGCGCAGGCTCAATCCCCTTCGGCCGGACTTTTCCATCCTCTCCGGCAACGACGATCAGGCCTTCCACCTGGTCAATGCGGGAGGCCACGGGGTCATCTCCGTGCTGTCCAACGTCGCTCCTCGCGAGACCTCGGATATGATCCGTGCCGCCCTCGACGGCCGGGTTTCGGAGGCCAGGAAGCTCCATATGCGTCTTTTTCCGTTGATGAAGAACCTCTTTATGGAAACCAGCCCCATGCCCGTCAAATATGCGGTCAGCCGCCTGGGCTTCTGCCGGAACACGCTGCGCCTGCCGCTGGTCGAATGCTCGGAGGCCTGCCGCATGCAGATCGACCGCGACATGCAGGAGTGTGGGCTGCTGGGGTAGATCCCGCTCCCCGGCCACGGAAACGGAAACGGATAAAATCCGCACCCTGAAGTGGCGGTGGCGGAAAAACGCGAAACGACCGAAAGGATGATGGCCATGTCCCAAGCCAGAATAGCGCTGTTCGGAGCCACCGGCGCCGTGGGCGCCGAAATGCTCAAAATCCTGGAGGAGCGGAGTTTTCCCATAGGGGATCTGCGCCTTCTGGCCTCCCATGGAGGCAGAACGGTCTCCTGGCGCGGCCGGGAGCGACCGGTGGAGGCCGTAGGCCCGGACAGCTTTCGTGATATCGACCTCGCCCTCTTTGCCGTGGACGGCGAGGTCAGCCGCACCTGGGCTCCCGAGGCGGTCCGGTCCGGGGCCGTGGTGATCGACAACTCGAGCGCCTTCCGGATGGACGACGACGTCCCGCTCGTGATCCCCGAGGTCAATCCGGAGGACATCGAAGGACACAGGGGGATCATCGCCAACCCCAACTGTTCCACGATCATCGCCCTAGTGGCGCTTCACCCCCTCCATCGGGCGGTCGGGATCAGGCGCCTCGTCGCCTCGACCTACCAGGCCGTGAGCGGCGCGGGAAAGGCCGGGCTGGAGGAGCTCCTGGAACAGACTCGAGCCTGGGCAAGGGGCGAGGAACCGCAGGTCTCCGCTTTTGCGTACCCGATCGCCTTCAACCTGATTCCGCATATCGACGCCTTCACGGAGAACGGCTACACCAAGGAAGAGCTGAAGATGCGGGACGAATCTCGAAAAATCCTTCATGCACCGGATCTGCGCGTCAGCTGCACCTGCGTGCGCGTGCCCGTGCAGCGCAGCCATTCCGAGGCATTGACGATCGAGACGGAACGCCCCCTGACCCCGGATGAGGCTCGCGAACTGTTGCGCAACGCCCCAGGCATACGGGTGGTGGACGATCCCTCCCGGAAGCTCTACCCCATGCCGCTCGACGCCTCGGATCAGGATCTGATCCACGTCGGACGCATCCGCGTCGACGAGAGTGCCGAGAGGAACGGCCTGGCCCTTTGGGTTTGTGGAGACCAGATCCGCAAGGGAGCCGCGACGAACGCCGTCCAGATCGCCGAGGCCCTTTGGCGAAGGAGGGCATGCTGAAAGACCGATCGCTCCACAAAACTTTTGCGGCACGAAAGAAGCCGGCCCGCATGGGACCGGCTTCATCATGTAAAATGAAGAAGCGTCAGAGGAAACTTCTGCGGTCTAGGGAGGCAAGGTATGAATCATCCCCGGGGAAATACGGCAGGTCCAGGCAAGATCCTTTTTCTCTGTTCCGATCTCGAAACCGGAGGCATCCAGCGCGTCGTCGTCAACCTGGCCAACGGGCTGGCAGAAAAAGGGATGGACATCGCCTGCGCCGTACTGCACCGGGGAGGGGCATTCCGCTCCCTGCTCTCGCCAAAGGTCCGACTCGACGAGCTGGGCTGCACCAGCCAGCCCCTCGCCCTGCTCTCCCCCTTTTCCGGCCTGTCCCGATATCTCGGGGGCCAGGGGCCGGGGACCGTCGTTTCCTTCGGGCACACGACAAACAATCTGGCGGCATGGAGCAAGATCCTTCGTCGACTCCAATTCCGGCTCGTAGCCTCGGAGCACAGCACCTTCGGTGCGCGTATGGCGGGCGATGCCTCCTTTCATCGCTGGCGCCGCACCGTGCGCGCCCGATTCCTCTACCGGCAAGCGGAGCTCTGCGTCTGTGTCTCCCAGGGAGTGGCGGACGACCTGCTCCGACTGAGGATCGTCCCCCCCTCAAAGGTCCGGGTCATCTACAATCCCATCGTGGACGCCTCCCTGGCGCATCGGGCAACCGAACCTGTCGAGCATCCTTGGCTGATGCCGGGATCGGTCCCCGTACTGCTGGCCGTTGGGCGCCTGATCCCTCTCAAGGGCTACGACGACCTGCTGCGGGCCTTTCGGCTGCTGACCCGGGAGCTCGGGATGAGCGCCAGGCTCGTCCTGCTGGGGAACGGCCCCGAGATGGGACATCTGCAGACACTGGCTTGCGATCTCGGCGTGTCGGAGGACGTCCATTTTGGCGGCTATGCACCGAACCCCTATTCCTGGATGGCGAAGGCGTCCGCTCTCGTGCTCTCCTCCCGCTGCGAGGGGTTCGCCAACGTCCTGGCGGAGGCCCTGGCCTGCGGAACCAACGTCGTCTCTACGGACTGTCCGAGCGGTCCTCGGGAGATTCTGGAGGACGGAAGATGGGGCCGGCTGGTCCCGGTGGGAGCGGTGGAGGCTCTGGCACACGCCATGCGCGAGACGCTTATCGCCCCTCTTCCCGGGGAAGTCCTTGCCTCCGCAGCGCAGCGTTTCTCCGTGGAGCATTCCGTATCCGCCTGGCACAAGCTGCTGTCGGAACCTCCATGTTCACGATGATAAAAAAGGAGGCCCAAGGCCGATGAGCATCGTTTGGCCCCGGGATGGCGACAGGGTTCTGTGGATTCGCTTCAGCGCCTTCGGCGATACGCTTCAGCTCGCCGCATCCGCGTTTGCCTTTAAAAAACGTTTCCCCAACACGCACCAAACGCTTCTGGTCTCCCCAGAGTTTGCCGAAATACTGAAAAAGCAGCCCTATATCGACGAGGTCCTCGTTTGGGACATCAAAAAGCGCCCATGGGATTTTTTCAAAGTCCTCTTCCGCATACGGAATCGCTTCGAGTGGCTGGTCAGCCGTCACCGCGTGGGAAGCGTGGCTTTACTGGCCCTGTTCAGCGGAATTCCCATGCGTCTGGGGTACAATCCCCTCCTCCAATTCGCCTATACCGCAACGCATTGGAAATATCTCGACATGCTGAAGGTGGATTTTTTCGGCTGTAGCGCCCCGGCAATTTTCGCCACGGAAGAGGATCTGAAGCAAGCCGATTTTCTGATGGGAAACTTGCCCCCGAAACGTCTTTTTGCGATCATAGGAGCCAGTACCCCCCAAAAGATGTGGCCTGTCCCCCATTGGATTTCCTTTCTCGAGCCCCTTATCGAGGAGGGATGGGGCATCGTTCTGATCGGCCATGGAGAAGGAGAGGCGACAATGGCACGGGAGATCTCAGATAAATTGCAAAGTGAGGCCGTCATGAATCTTGTCGGTCAAACCCCCTCCCCTTTGGCGGCTGCCGTGGCAAAAAACTGTACGGCTGCGGTGGGGAACGATACGGGGCCCCTTCATCTGGCGGCTTTGGTCGGCACTCCCACGCTGGGTTTTTTCGGGGTCACCGACCCTTGGGTGGTGCACCTGCGGATGCCCTGGTTCAAAGAACTGAGAGCTGCCTGCCCGGAAGCGGGCTGCTGGGATTACGGCTGTCCGAAGGATTGTCTCGCGGGCATTACCCCGAACAGCGCTCTTGCGGCCTTTCACGAAATGCTGCAAGACAAATTTTTGCCATTCCATCAGGAAGAGAGGCCTTTACAATGAGTATCGTTCGGCCCAAGGATGGGGACAGGGTCCTGTGGATTCGCTTCAGCGCCTTCGGCGATGTGCTTCAGGGCGCGGCCTCGGCCCGCGCCTTCAAGTCCGCCTACCCCGGAGTCGAACTGACCTTTCTCACCCGGGCGGAGTACGGCGACATCCTGAGCAAGCAGCCTTATATCGACAACCTCCTGTTTTGGGACATCAAGAAACACCCCTTGGATTTTTTCCGACTCCTGCGTCGCATACGAGGACACTACCAGTGGCTGGTCAGCATGCACCGCGGCGGAGCGGCCGCCCTGACGGCACTCTTCAGCAAGGCCCCCATCCGCCTGGGATACAACAGCGGCATGCAGTTCGCCTATACCACCACGCACTGGGAGTACCTGGATGCGCTGGGGGTGGACTTCACAAGCCGTCCCGAGCCCGCGATCTTCGCGACGGAGGAGGATCTGGAACAGGCGCGCTCCCTGCTGGCCCCCCTCCCTCCAAGGCGCCTGCTTGCGATCATCGGGGCCAGCAAGCCTCAGAAGTTCTGGCCCATCGCCCATTGGATCGAATTTTTGCGTCCTCTGATCGCGGAGGGGTGGGGCGTTGTGCTCAACGGGCACGGCCCCAAGGAGGCGGAGACGGCAAACGCGATCGCGGAAGCACTGCAGAGCCCGAGCGTCCTCGATCTGGTCGGACGCACGCCGTTTTCCCTCATGGCGGCGGTCGCGCGAATCTGTACGGCGGCGGTCGGGAACGACACCGGTCCGCTGCACCTCGCGGCTCTCGGCGGTACCCCGACCCTGGGTTTTTTCGGCGTCACGGACGCCTGGGAGATGAACTTTCGGATGCCATGGTTCCGGGAGGTGCGCGTACACTGTCCTCTGGCGGGTTGCCGCAACTATGATTGTCCTCTGGACTGCCTGGCGGACATCGAGCCTCGTCGGGCGCTGGCCGCCTTCAGGAAGATGGCCGACGGGGAATCCGGAACATGAGGGCGATCGCGGCCCTCATGGCACTGATACTGGCCGTTCTGACCCTAAAGAGAAAGACGCCTCAGCAGCTTCTCTACTCCCTGCTGCGCGAAACGGAGAAGGGGTTTCGGCGGATAAACATCCGTATCCCGGAGCTGGAGCGCCGCCTGGAGGAGAACAATCCCAAGCGCGCGCACCGATCTCCTTTCTGCAGGATGCGGGCGGGCGTGGAGCACCTTCCGGTTCTGCTGAACCTGCCGACCTCCGAGGGGTCCGGGGAAGCCACTCATCCCGACGTGCTGTACGAACCCCAGGGCTGGGGAAAGGGCAATTGGACCTGGCTGATGACGGCAAGCCCCTATCCCCTCGGGACCGATTACTTCGAAAACCCCGAGTTCTACGTCTCCCAAGACGGTCTGCTCTGGGAAGTGCCCGAGGGGCTTCAAAATCCCCTAGCCCGCGTTCCCGTCTATCCCAACCGCAAGGAGATCCGCAAAGAATTTCACTCCGATCCCTCGCTGTTGCTTCATGAGGGTATGCTCTTTCTTTACTATCGCTGGACTGCACTCCTCAACACCGGCGAGACGGAGAACCGCATTCTGCTGACGACATCCATGGATGGGGTACAATGGACCTCATCCGAGACGGTGTTGAGCGAACGACTCCCGACCGGGACGGACAGAAAATTTCTCTCCCCGAGCACCCTGGTGCTGAACGGTGTTCATGTGCTCTGGACCGTGGAGTGCGACGCGGGCGGGCGGGCGATCTTCCGGCGGGAAAGCGCGGACGGTTATCGCTGGAGCGCTCCGGAACGGACCGGGCTCGACGCAGCGTTACCCGGGGAGGCGCCTTGGCATCTGGACGTAGCCGCGGAGGAATCCGGCCGTCTGCTCCTGCTCCTGACCACGGCCAGGGAACGCGGACTCGACGCCGAGCTCCTCTGCGGATGGAGCGACGACGGCGGCCGTTCCTGGAGGGTTGTGGGAAAGCCTTTCGAACCCGGATATTTTTTCGAGAAAAAGAGGGTCTATCGCTCCTCCATCGTACCCATAAAGGGCGGGCCCCACAGATTATACTACTCGGCGATGGCCGGCGACGGAACCTGGCACATTGCGTCGCTCGACCTGAAAAAGGAGTTTTTCGGCAAGCCACGACACCACAAGGAGGCCTCATGAAAGAGAAAGAATTCCCGTCGCGTTATTCCGCTCTGCTCGAGACGTTCGGACCGGAAATGATCAGGAAGGAAACCCGTCACTGGCTCGTAACGGGCGCGGCCGGCTTCATCGGCTCGCATCTTCTGGAGGCCCTGCTCGCGTCAGGGCAAAGGGTCACGGGCCTGGACAACTTCAGCACCGGATATCGACACAACATCGAACAGGCGCTCGACGCCGCGGGAGGAGATGCCCGATCCCGCTTCCGATTTTTCGAGGGCTCCATAACCGATCCCGCCCTGTGCCGCTCGGCCTGCAAAGGGGTCGACTTCGTCCTGCACCAAGCCGCTTTGGCCTCCGTTCCCCTCTCCATGGAGCGCCCGCTGGAATTCAGCGCCGTCAACACGGAAGGGTTCGTCAACATTCTGGAGGCCGCCCGGGCAGAGGGCGTCCGTCGTGTAGTTTATGCTTCGTCCAGCGCCGTTTACGGAGACGATCCCCGACTTCCTAAGGAGGAGGATCAGCCGGGGCTCTGTCTCTCGCCCTACGCTTTGACCAAGGCGGTCAACGAGCTTTATGCGGAACTCTGGACGCGCACCTATGGGTTGGAGACCGTGGGGCTCCGTTATTTCAACGTATTTGGTCCCCGACAGGACCCCAACGGCGCTTACGCCGCCGTGATTCCCCGCTGGATCGACGCGGTTGGAAACGGCCGCTCGGTGGAGATCTACGGCGACGGGGGGGCCAGCCGCGATTTCTGCTCCATCCGGAACGTCGTCCTGGCCAATCTCCTTGCCGCAACCGCGGCGGAGGCGCCTGGGCACGTCTTCAACATCGCTTGCGGGGTACGGACAACGCTCGGAGAACTCTTGGAAAAGATCTGCGCCGTATTCGCGGCGGGTCGCAGCGTTTCCGTTCTTCACAGGCCGCCCCGACCGGGAGATGTCCTGCACTCCCTGGCCTCCATCGAACGGGCCGAAAAAATTCTGGGCTACGTGCCCCGCCTGACGTTGGAGGAAGGGCTCAGGGAGATGTCACGGCTGGCCTAGCTTTTCGTTCAGAGGATAGAGGATGAACGAACACAGCCCCTTCGTGCGAGGACGCGAAGGGGCTGTGTCTCATGTAAGGAAACGATTTGAGGATCTTCGGCCTAGGCCTGCTGCATTTCGACCTCGCCCTCCGCGACGGCCACGGAGACGGACACCTCTTCCGTTCCCTCAAGCACCTCGGTATCGGACGAGCACTCGGCAACCGACGGGGAAACGATGCTCCGAAAAGCGCTGGCTCCCGTCCCCGCGGGCACGAGGTGCCCGATGATGACGTTTTCCTTCAGACCGTGCAGAGGATCGAGCTGCCCCTTAACGGCTGCGCCCGCAAGAATCTGAGCCGTCTGCTGGAATGAGGCCGCACTCAGGAAGCTGTCCGTCGCCAGCGCCGCCTTGGTGATGCCATGGATGAAGGGCTTGCACTCGGGGCTCTCCCTGAGCTTGCGGACAAAGGTGACATCCCGGATCAGCAAGTGCGCATCGATCTTGGCGGAGAGCGGCCTCACGAAAATTTCTGCCGGATCGCGCTCGACGATGGCCTCCAGGACGTTTTTGTTGATCTCCTGTCCCGAGGCGAGGGCATCGACGCCCTCGGGAAGGACCATGTCCAAAAGGACCTTGCCGTACAACTTTGTGGAGAGGAAACGCGCAAAAAGATTCGATCTCACGCGAATGCCCTCTTTTGTCTCGATCGCCGCGATCTCGCCAAGCGCCAGCCCCTGGACGACGCGGGCATCGACGAACTGAGGGATCTCCGGAAGGGGATTTCCCTCCCGGTCGACGGCCTTCAGAAGCGACTTTCCCCAGATCTCGTCGTCATTCATCAGAGCGTTCCGGAACATGTCGACGACGCTGATGTGCTCGATATTGTGCCAGACCTTGATCTCTCTGACATCCCGGGAAGCGATAAGGTCGGCGGCTTCGCGAGTCAGCTGGGTATCCATGGAGAGCAGCGTCTCCCCATCGAACACGACATCCTCCGCCAGCCAGGCGGATCCCACCATTTTGTCCAGGATGTCCCTGTTTCGGACAAGTAAGGGGCGAGGGTCCCCGGACGTGATCAGGCGCAGGTGCCCCGCACTCAGCCGCTCGCCCTTGAGCACGCGCTTCTCCCCGTCCTCGAAGTCCTCGACCAGCTCCAGCCCCTCCATTTGTTTGCGGAAGGCCGCCTCGCCGATCACAACCTCGACATCGCGCCCCCGATGTTCGAGGGTGAGCACGGACAGCATCATCCCCGGCTTGAGCAGCATGCGTACCGCCATCTCATCCAGCGGCTTACCCAGCAAAGGCTGAATCTCCTCATGCATTTTTTCGGCCGACTTCAGCCGGTCCCCCATAAAAATACGCACGGCCTCCGCCACATAACGCTCGTTGTCCTCCCGGATGCCCCGCTCCGCCTCCTCGATGTCCCCGATCCAGACCAGGTCTCCCGCCACAAAGGAGGTGTCGCCCTCCTCGACGACACGCACCCGATTGAGAGGCGCGACCTTGCGCAGGATGACCTCGATGTGCTTGTTGTTGATCGAGACGCCCTGAGAGTGGTAGACGTACTGAATCTCGTCCACCAACATACGCTGAACGGCATCGATTCCGCTGACCTCGAGCAGCTGCTGAGGATCGATGCTTCCCTCGGTCAGGCGTGTCGTCGTCTCCACCTGCACCCCCTCCTCGATCCCCTCCCGAAGATCCTGAGAGGCGGGAATGGCGTGGACGATTCGCTCCGTACCATCGGCCGAGGCTACGATGACCTTGCGCTTGCCGTCCGAACTGCGGATCTCCTCCACAATCCCCTCCATGCCCGCGAGGAAGGCCACCTTACGAGGACGGCGCACCTCGAACAGCTGTTCGATGCGCGGCAAACCCTGGGTGATGTCCTCGGCCTGATGCACGCCGCCGGTGTGGAAGGTACGCATCGTCAGCTGCGTACCCGGCTCGCCGATCGACTGAGCCGCCACAACCCCCACGGCCTCCCCTATCGGGATCAGATGACGGGAGGAGAGGTCCATGCCGTAGCACTTCTGGCAGAGTCCGCGCTTCAGGGAACAGGAGAGCGGGCTGCGCACCCAGACCTCCTCGATGCCGCTTCGGTCGATGGCCACGGCCTTCTCGTAGGTGATGAGCTCCCCTGCACGGACAAGGACCTCCCCCGAGTCCGGAACGACGACGTCGTTCAGAGCGGTTCGCCCGGAAATACGGTCGGCGAGAGGAATCATGACCTTCTGCTCGCTCGTCAGAGGACGGATGCAGATCCCCTTTTCCGTGCCGCAGTCGTGCTCGGTGATGATGAGATCCTGGGCCACATCCACCAGGCGTCGCGTGAGGTAACCGGATTTGGCCGTCCGCAGCGCGGTGTCCGCAAGCCCCTTTCGAGCTCCGTGCGTGGAGATGAAATACTCCAGCATGTTCATGCCTTCGCGGAAGTTGGCCGTTATGGGATAGTCGATCGTCCGGCCCGTGGGG
Organism: Fretibacterium sp. OH1220_COT-178; assembly: GCF_003860125.1. NCBI lineage: Bacteria > Thermotogati > Synergistota > Synergistia > Synergistales > Aminobacteriaceae > Fretibacterium > Fretibacterium sp. OH1220_COT-178. The sequence goes on from NZ_RQYL01000036.1 coordinate 10,414, forward strand.
TCCGACATCAGGCCGCGGATTCCCGCCATCTGCCCCATCTGCCCCAGGCTTCCTCGCGCTCCGCTCTCCACCATCATCAGGACGGAGTTCCCGGGCGCCATATGTTCCGTAATTTTGTCGGCGATCTGCCGCGTCGCCCTGGACCAGAGTTTTCCCTTCTGGCTGAGGTATTCGTCGCGGGTCAGGAGCCCCATCTCGTAGTGCTCCTTGGCGACGTCGTCCTCCTTCCGCGTGGCCTCCGTGATCTCGGCCTTCTCCGGGGGAATGATGATGGACTTGACCCCGAAGCTGATCCCGCTCTTGGCCGCCCAGCGGTAGCCGAGCGACTTGATGGCATCCAGCATCTCCACGACATCCGCACGGTCGATACGGTCGTAGGCATCGTCCAAGAGCCGGCCGATGCTCTTCTTGTCGAGCTGATGGTTCACGTAGCAGAGCGGTCGCGCAATGATGCTGTTGAACAGGGCCCGGCCCGGAGAGGTCTCGAAAAACACGGTAGCCCCCTCGGGGATCCTGGCCTTGTCGAGCCCCTCGACGATCTCGACCTCTCCGCCCATTCCCCTGTACTTACGCCGCCCCCTCGGAGTGGTATTCCAGGAGGCGTCCTCCTGAAGCCAGACCGAGGCATTGACATGAACGACCCCATGATCGAAGGCCGAGAGGAGATCCTCGATGCTCGAAAAATGCATCCCCTCCCCCTGCATATCGGGCCGCATGTCCGTCAAATAATAGATGCCGAGCACGATATCCTGCGTCGGCGTCACGACGGGACGTCCGCTGGCCGGCGAAAGGAGGTTGTTCGCCGAGAGCATCAGGAGTCGGGCCTCGGCCTGGGCCTCCAGGGACAAAGGCACGTGGACGGCCATCTGGTCCCCGTCGAAATCCGCATTGAAGGCCGTACAGACCATGGGGTGCAGTCGGATGGCCTTGCCCTCCATCAATACCGGCTCGAAGGCCTGGATGCCCAGGCGGTGCAGAGTCGGGGCCCGGTTCAGCATGACGGGATGATCCTTGATGATCTCCTCGAGAATCCCCCAAATCTCCTCACGGCCCCGCTCGATAATGCGTTTGGCGCTCTTGACGTTCGGCGCAAGGCCACGGTCCACGAGCTGACGAACGACGAAAGGCTTGAACAGTTCAAGCGCCATCTGCTTCGGCAATCCGCACTGATAGATCTTGAGCTGGGGGCCGATGACGATGACCGAGCGTCCGGAGTAGTCCACGCGCTTGCCCAGCAGGTTCTGACGAAAACGTCCCTTCTTGCCCCGAAGAAGATCCGTGAGGCTTTTCAGAGGACGATTCCCCGCGCCCAGCACCGCTTTGCCCATACGACCGTTGTCGATCAAGGCGTCCACGCACTCCTGAAGCATGCGTTTTTCGTTGCGGATGATGATCTCCGGGGCCCGAAGCTCCTGGAGTTTTTTCAGGCGGTTGTTGCGGTTGATGACCCGACGGTAGAGGTCGTTCAGGTCGGAGGTCGCGAAACGGCCTCCGTCCAGCTGCACCAAGGGACGCAGGTCCGGAGGAATGACGGGCAGGACGTTCAGGATCATCGACTGCGCCGACGAGGTGCTCTTCCTGAAGTCCTCCGCAACCTGAAGACGTTTGACCAGCTTGCGTTTTTTCTGGCCGCTGCTCTCGGCCACCTCCTCCCGCAGGGAAGCGGCGAGAAGGTCGAGGTCCAGCCGATCGATCATGGTCTGGACTCCATCGGCTCCGATGCCGGACTCGAACTTTTTGTCGTAGGCCTGACAAAGAGCCTGCTGACGATCGTAGATCACCTCGGCCCTTGCGAAGGGCGAGGCTCCCGGCTCGACCACGAGGTAGCAGGGGTCGTCTATGGTGATGCCCCAGCGGACGGCGGTAAACCGACCGGGGTACTTCTGCTGGAAGAGATCGAACTCGCTTTTGGAGATGATGTTCCCCTTGGCGAAGGGCAGCTTGAGCGCCGCCGTCACGATGAAGGCCTCGTTGTTGGAAACGCGGGCGCGTCGAAACGCCTCCCCCGCAGCCGGGTGCTCCTCCACCACCGACATGGGGACGATGTCCCCAACCTTGAAGTTCAGTCCCTCAACCTCCGCTGCCAGTTCGAACGCAGGCTCAACCTTGAAAATCTCGTCGCCGTAGTCCGCCTTGAAGCGGGCCACCTGCTGAGCCGTCAGGACATCCCCCTCGCCGACGGGAATGTTGTCCACGCTCTCCAGCGAGAAGGCCTCCTCGGCCCGAAACTTCGGGTCATAGTGCGCGTGGACCTTCATCTCGCTCTCGGAGATGATGGATTCCTTACGGACCAGATCCGTGCGTCGTCCCTCGGTCACGACCTTCCAGGCCCCCTCCTTTTTGCGGGTGGGGGCAAAGTAGACGACCTTTTCCAGATCCTTTGCACTCGTACCGAGAAGCAGGCTGAGCCGGCTCGGAATGCCACGAAGGTACCAGATGTGGACGACGGGGACGGCCAGTTCGATATGTCCCATCCGCTCGCGCCGGACGCGATTGTCGGTGACCTCCACGCCGCAGCGGTCGCAGATGATGCCCCGGAACTTGGGGCCGCTTCGTTTGTATTTGCCACAGGCGCACTCGTAGCTGCGGGTCGGCCCGAAGATGCGCTCGCAGAAGAGTCCGTCCTTTTCCGGACGCAGCGTGCGATAGTTGATGGTCTCCGGCTTCTTGACCTCGCCGCTCGAAATCTCGCGGATACGCTCCGGCGTCGCCAGCTTGATCCTAACGCCGACTATCTCTTTTCGCGCCATATCCCGTCAGTCTCCTTCTTCCTCGTCCTCGACCAAAGAGAGCCCCTCCGCCAGAGCTTCCTTGTCATCCATGAAGATGTCCGGCACATCAAAGATGTCCCCCTGTTCCTCGGAGTCATCCGCCCGGGGATCGACCGGTTTTGGCGCATCCTCGTCGAAGACGGCCGGAATGGTGCGCGCCCCCGCGTAAGCCCCTCGCTCGTCATCGTCGTCGTCCAGGGTCATTCCGCCAACCGAACCGTCGTCGTACTGGACCTCGACATCCAAGCCCAATCCCTGAAGCTCCTTGACCAGGACTCGGAAGCTCTCGGGAACACCGGGCTTGACCAGGCTCTGCCCCTTGACGATGCGTTCGTAGGTCTTATCGCGGCCTCGGATGTCGTCCGACTTGACGGTCAGCATCTCCTGAAGCACGTTCGCCGCACCATACCCCTCCAGAGCCCAGACCTCCATCTCCCCGAAGCGCTGGCCCCCGAACTGGGCCTTTCCGCCCAGAGGCTGCTGGGTGATCAGGCTGTAGGGCCCCGTGGAGCGGGCATGGATCTTGTCGTCCACGAGGTGAATCAGTTTGAGCATGTACATGCAGCCGATGGTGACCTTCTTCTCCATGAGCTCGCCCGTACGGCCGTCGCGAAGCGCAATCATGCCGTCCTCGGTGAGATCGGGATACTTTCGGGCTGCGAGGTCCTTCATGTTCTCGAAGATCTCCGACTCCTGGGCCCCCTCGAAGACGGGGGTAGCGACGTGCCACCCATTATGGACGGCGACGAACCCCATGATGGTCTCGAGGACCTGCCCCAGGTTCATGCGGCTGGGGACGCCCAGAGGGTTGAGGACCACGTCGACAGGCGTGCCGTCGGGCAGATAGGGCATGTCCTCGACGGGCAGAATCCGGCTCACCACACCCTTGTTCCCGTGGCGCCCCGCCATCTTGTCGCCCACCGTGATCTTGCGCCACTGGGCCACGTAGACCTTGACGGTCCGGATGACGCCCGGGCTCAGTGCCTCGGGGTTGTCCTTCCGCTCCATCTGCTTGACCGCGACCACCTTGCCCCGCGAGCCGTGGGGCAGCTTCAGGGAGTTGTCCCGGACCTCCCGGGCCTTCTCGCCGAAGATGGCGCGCAAAAGCTTCTCCTCGGGGGTCTGGTCCGACTCCCCTTTGGGCGTCACCTTCCCCACCAGGATATCGCCCGAGTTCACCTCGGCTCCGATGCGAATGATCCCCGTGTCGTCGAGGTTGCGCAGCATGTCCTCTCCGACGTTCGGAATGTCGCGGGTGATCTCCTCGGGCCCCAGCTTCGTCTCACGGGCATCGATCTCGTACTCCTCGATGTGCATCGAGGAGAACTTGTCCTCCTTCACCAGATTCTCGCTCAGGAGAATGGCGTCCTCGAAGTTGTACCCCTCCCAGGGGACAAAGGCGACAAGGACGTTCTGTCCCAGCGCCAGCTCTCCGTTGTCCACAGCCTGGCCGTCGGCGATGATCTCGCCCTTCTGCACCATGTCCCCTTTAGAGACCAGGGGACGCTGGTGGATGACCGTACACTGGTTGGAACGGCGGAACTTGATGAGGTTGTAGACGCGCACGTTGCCCTTCTTGGAACGGATCTCGATGCGCTCCGAATCCACCCACCGCACCTCGCCGGACTCCGCCGCCACGACGCAGGACCCGGAGTCCTTGGCGATGCGGTGCTCGATGCCGGTCCCCACGACCGGGGCCTCGGGCAGGAGCAGGGGCACGGCCTGACGCTGCATGTTGGAGCCCATCAGGGCCCGGTTGGCGTCGTCGTGCTCCAGAAAGGGGATCAAGGCCGTCGAGGAGGAGACGATCTGCTTGGGAGAGACGTCCATGTAATCGACCTGATCGGTCGGAATCGTGTCGACGTCGTCCTGATGACGGGTCGGGCACTCCGCGCCCTCGATGGTCACCCCATCCTCCTCCAGAGGAGTGTTGGCCATGGCCACGTAGTAGTTGTCCTCGTCGTCGGCGGACAGGAACTCGATACTCCCCGTAAGCTTGCCGTTTTTAACCTTACGACGCGGCGTAATGAGGAAGCCGTGCTCGTTCAGGCGGGCATAGGTCGTCAGAGAGGACACCAGACCAATGTTCGGGCCCTCGGGGGTCTCGATGGGGCAGACGCGGCCGTAGTGCGTGTAATGGACGTCACGGGCCTCGAACCCGGCTCTCTCCCGACTGAGGCCGCCGGGCCCCAGCGCGGAGAGACGGCGGCGATGCGTCACCTCGGCAAGCGGGTTCGTCTGGTCCATAAACTGGGACAACTGGCCCGATCCATAAAATTCCCGAAGCGCGGCAGCGATGGGGCGAACGTTGATCAGTTCCCGTCCCATCGCCGTGTTGAGGTTCGGCAATGTGGTCATCCGCTCCCGTGCAATGCGCTCCATGCGCAGAAGTCCGATCCGAATCTGGTTCTGAAGCAGCTCGCCGATGGAACGTACCCTTCGGTTGCCCAGATGGTCGATGTCGTCGCTCTTCTTGTCCAAGGCCCTCATGGCAAACATTTCACGAACGATCGCGACCAGGTCGTCGAGCGTCAGGAGACGCGTATCCTCGGAGATGCCGAGCCCCAGACGGCGATTCAGCTTGTAGCGTCCGACCCGGCCCAGCGTGTAGCGTCTCGGGTCGAAGAAGAGGGTCCTCAGGTACTCGCGGGCGTTTTCGACGCGTGCCGGCTCGTTGGGACGCAGGCGGCGAAAGATCTCCTGCATCGCCTCATCGGCGCTTTGAGTGGGATCTTTCTCCAGGGTCATCGCCAGGGAGGGGTCGAGACCCAAGACATCGATGCCGCCGCGACCGCCGGGATTGAGCTGATAGAGGTCCTCCAGAATCTCACGCGTAATGGGACGGCCCCGGGCGACGAGCACGTTGCCGTCGGGGTCCATCACGTCCGAGGCCGACAGCCGGCCCCGCATGTCGTCCCCGAATTCCATAAAGGTGGGCTCCGCCCCGAAGAGGGAAATGATCTCGTCGTTGTTGCCGGCCCCGAAGGCCTTGAGCAGAAGGCTGACCGGAAGTTTTTTTCTGTTGTCGATATTGACCGAGACGATCTCACCCGGTGCTGTCGCAAAGTCCAGCCAGGCCCCGCGATCCGGGATGAGCTTGGCCGAACAGGCATCCTGCCCCGGATTGTCCCCGCGATTGAAATAAACGCCCGCGGAGCGCGCGAGCTGATTGATGACAACGCGCTCGGTCCCGTTGATGATAAAGGTTCCCCTGTCCGTCATCACGGGAAAGTCGCCAAGGAAGATCTCCTCTTCCTTGATCTCCTGTGTTTTGGTGTTGGCAAGGCGAATTGTGGCTCGAATGGGACGCGCCCAGGTCATATCCCGCTGCCGGGCCTCTTCCTCCAGGAGGTTGGGGCTGTCGATGTAATAACGGACGAATTCGAGGGCAAATTGACCGTCGTAGCTCTCGATCGGAAAGATCTCGTGCAGCAGCTCCTGTAGCCCCTGCATCGCACGAGCATCCGGCGCCACGTCGTCCTGATAGAACCATCGGTAGGAATCTCGCTGCACCTCGATCATGTCGGGCATTTCGACAAGATCGCGCGCACGGCCGAAAGTGTAACGTTGTCTTTTTTTGCTTACCGGAACGAACTCGGGCATGGTACTGAAGGACCTCCCTTGCCAGATGGGGAAATTTGTGCCGAATTACCATAATAACAAAAGGATATAGCCCTGTCAACCGACACGACTATATCCTTTTCGAGTTTTATATGGTGCCCGAGAGAGGACTCGAACCTCCACAGCCTTGCGACTACTAGAACCTGAATCTAGCGCGTCTACCAATTCCGCCACCCGGGCTTGAAACAAGAGGTATTCTAGCAAGCTCCGAACCATTTGGCAAGGGGGCAAAAATATTTTTCCCGTTCAGAGGTCGAGGCGCCCATCGCTGCGTGCAAAGGACAGGTCAGGAAGCATGTGCCTCAGCCGTTCGGCCACCACTGCACCCAGAAGGCATTTGAGAAGATCCCCCGGCAGGGGCACCAGGAAGCAGTAATAGAACAGGGCCTTGACGCCAAACGGTGTTCCGACGTAATAATTGGTGATCGGGTAGTAATAGGCCATTCCCATGGCGTAGAGCACCACAAGGTTGGCCAGCCCGGCGATCATCCAGGTCTTGAATCCCGGCCTGAGCCGCTCTGCAACGAAACCGGCCACCCAGGCCCCCGCGATGAACCCGACGAGATATCCGAACGTGGGGTGCAGCACGTAGGCGATACCGCCACTGCCTCCGGCAAAAATGGGCAGGCCGGCAAGCCCCGCGACGACGTAGCCCGTCGCGGCAAACGCTCCGAGCCTTCGCCCCAGGATCAGCCCCGCCAGGTTCACGAAAAAAAATTGCAACGTCAGAGTGAGCATGGGCAGCGGTATCCGCATATAGGCCCCCACTGCGATCAGGGCGGAAAAAAGAGCGCACAGCACAAGTTCGCGTACAGAAAGAGTTTTTCTTCCGTTCAAGACATATCCCTCCCGAGGATCGGGGAACCCAGTCCCCCTTCGGTTGCGACAGAGCGCATCTCATATTTTGGAGGCCCTTGAGAAGGACGCACCTCATAGACCTCTCCGGAGCGCAGGACCGCCGTCTCTCCCGATCGGTCACGGACGATCAGTCCCCCACCGACATCAATATCCAACGCGTGCCCGTGGTGTTCCACCCCATCCCGAAGATAGCGGATCTCGCGTCCCAAAAGCAGGGAGCGGTCCCGATAGAGTCGCATCAGCTCCGGGGCATCGAGCCGCTCCTGATACTTCATCAAGCGTTCCGCGATTCCCGCCGCCAGACAGTCCCTGCGCACAGTTTCCGAGGAGAGGGAGCCCGCTACGTCACGGAGCTCGGGAGCAAACGCCTTCGTTTTCACATTGAGCCCTATGCCAACCACTACTGTCTCCACCGACCCGCTCTCCACATCGCTGACCGCCTCTGTGAGGATGCCGCAGATCTTGCGCTCTGCGCCGTCCTGCCCCTCCAAAAACACGTCGTTCACCCACTTGATGCGCGGGCTGGCCTCCGTCAGGCTTTCGATGGTCCGGCACACCGCAACGGCCGCCGCCACGGTCACCAGAACAAACCGCTCCATCTCGACGTGGGGCCGTAAAATCAGGCTCATGTAAAGCCCCGTACCAGCAGGAGAAAAGAACGAGCGCCCTCTCCGACCGCGCCCGGCCGTCTGGCTGTCCGCGACGATCAGCGTACCGTGCTCCGCTCCGGAAAGCGCCAGCTCCTTCGCATAGGTGTTGGTCGAACCCACAGAAGCAAGACAGATGATGCGGCGAATCGGAGCCCCCTTCGAGAGCCGAGCTCGAATCCCCTCCTCGGTCAGCACGTCGCTGCCCGCCTCAAGACGATACCCCCTGCGCGGCGCCGCCCCAATTTTGTGCCCCTCATTCCGCAGGGCCTTCACCGCCTTCCAGACCGAGACCCGCGAGACAAAAAGCCGTTCCGCAATAAACTCGCCGGACAAATTCTCGCCCCGGTGTTCTTCCAGCAATCTCAAGACGTCCTCTCGGATCGCCATCGCTTCTTCCCTCGCTTTCTGGCTTCCGAAGAAAAGGTATACCACAGCGAGGAATTATTGTAAACCCAAAAACACATTTTATGGGTTACAATTCTTCCCTTCCTTTAACAGACCCTTAAAGAAACACAAGGGGGTATCTCGACATCTTTCGGATGCGCTACAATAGCCAATAGCGAAGACGGAAAGGCTCAGAGAGCTAAAAACGCTCTCATGAATTTGCACGCCGCCGGAAGGCGGTCCAGCGTCTCCCTCCGCTTTCGGTGATTTTCTTGATCCGTCGGAAGGAACCGTCAAAAAAAGGAACAAGGAGTGGAATTCGTGCCTCAAGGAAAGAGAATCCTCGCCCTCGCAGTTCTCTCGCTGTCCGCATGGGGCGTCTGGTATGCGTTTTTCAGAGAAAAGCCGGTCGTTTACGACCTCCAGACCGAACAGGCCGCGATGGGCGACATCACTGCAACGGTGACCGCCAGCGGCAGGATGAACGCCATTTCCGTGGTGGAGATCGGCACACAGGTCTCGGGAACGGTCCGGGAAATTTACGTGGACTACAACTCGCCCGTCAGCGCCGACCAGCTCATCGCCATGATCGATCCTACCATCCTGAAACTTCAGCTGAGCGAGCTTCAGGCCAACCTTGCAGTTGCCAGAGCAGGAGTCGAGAGCGCCGGGGCGGCTCTCTCGGATGGAGAACGCAAACTGAAGCGCAATCGCGAGCTTTATGCCCGCAAACTCATTGCGAAAAGTGAGCTCGAGGAGAGCGAGACGGGCGTACAGATGAAGCGGGCGCTCCTTCGGGAGGCCCGATCCCGGGTCTCCCAGGCGGAGGCGGCGGTCGCGCGGGGTCGGACCAACCTGAACCATACCCGCATCGTATCCCCGGTGAACGGCGTAGTCGTCTCCCGCAAGGTGGACGTCGGCCAGACGGTCGCCGCCAGCTTCCAGACTCCGACCCTATTCAGCATCGCGCAGGACCTCACAAAAATGCAGATCGACACCAACGTCGATGAGGCCGATATCGGGCGCGTGGCGGAGGGACAGAGCGTCTCTTTTCGGGTTGACGCCTTCCCGGAGGAGACTTTCGAAGGACGGGTCGTCCAGGTTCGCATCGCTCCGCAGACCGTAGATAATGTGGTCACTTATACTGTGGTCATCCACGTCGACAACGGCGAGCTGAAGCTGAAGCCCGGGATGACCGCCAACGTCTCCATCGAAACCTCGAGGCGGAAGAACGTTCTGAGAGTCCCCGCAGCGGCTTTGCGATTCTCGCCGCCGCAGCCGCTGCTTGAACAGACGTCTCCGGACCGTTCCGGCCCCCGCTCCAGGCCCGCTCCCAACGAGGGCTTCGTATGGAGCGCACGCGACGGCAAGTTGGAACGGAAGATCGCCATCGTCACTGGGATAACGGACAATCGCTGGGTGGAAGTCCTCTCCGGAGACATCGGAAGCGGCGACACCCTGGTGATCAACGCCCTCGTCCCCGGAACCCCGCGTTCCCCGGGACGCAGGCCCTTCTAGCCATGCCCCTGATCGAGGTACAAAACCTGACCAAGGTCTATGCGACCGGAGACGTGGAGCTGCGCGCACTCGAGGGCGTCTCCTTTTCCGTCGATCGCGGCTCATTCGTCTGTGTGATGGGCCCCTCGGGATCGGGAAAATCCACTATGATGAACATCCTGGGATGCCTCGATGTGCCGACCTCAGGCAGCTATCGCTTGGACGGCATCGACATGGGAGACCGCAGCAAGGCGGAACTGGCGCAGATTCGCAACCAAAAACTGGGTTTTGTGTTTCAGGGGTTCAACCTTCTGCCCAGGGCAAACGCGACGGAAAACGTGGAGCTTCCGCTACTCTACCGGAACGTTCCCGCCGCAAAACGGCGCAAGGCCGCGATAGAGGCATTGGAACGCGTCGGACTGGGACACAGGCTCAATCATCGCCCCGCTCAGATGAGCGGGGGACAACAACAGCGCGTGGCCATTGCACGCGCTCTCGTCGCCCGGGCCTCCGTTATCCTCGCCGACGAACCGACGGGCAACCTGGATACGCAGACCAGCTCGGAGATCATGACGCTTTTCTCCGAACTCAATCAGGAGGGAATCACCCTCGTTCTGGTGACGCACGAACCGGACATCGCCGCTTGGGGGCACCGGATTCTGCATTTCCGCGACGGTCGCCTGATCGCCGACGATCCAGTCCCCCTGAAAGGGCATCCCGTCAACGAAGCAGAGTAGCGTTGTCCTCCCGCCCGGCTCTCAGGGCGTAATCGCGCGCCGTCCTGCCCGACCGACTCGAAAGAGACATCAGTGCGCCATGTTCCAGCAACACCCGAACAAGCTCCGGAGCTCCCTGTGCGGCGGCGGCCATCAGCGGCGTGGCCCCCTCGTCCCCGTGGAAAGTAAAACTTTCGTTGACATCGGCCCCGGCATCCAATAAGCGGCGGACCTTCTCCGGGGAAGGATATGGAGAAGCAACCGCCGAGATCAAGGGACCGCATCCCTGCGCATTCTTCAGGCGGACGTCCGCACCATGGGACAGGAGAGCCTCCAGTTGACGAATCGAAGCCGCCCCACGGACCACAGCATCAAGGGGGCGCTCCCCCTGCACGAGGCCATTGGGGTCCGCTCCCAGCTCGAGGAGGAGGTCCGTAACCTCTGTAAAAGGAGCCCCCTTCCGGAGTGAAAGGACGAGGGGCGTTTCGCCATCCGGCGCCGGAGCATCGACCTCGGCCCCGGCCGCCACAAGAAGGCGGAGGATCTCGAGATGCATGGAAAGGGGAGCATCCAGTCCCGCACGAACCGTACAGTACAGAGGCAAAAGGCCGTATTCGTCCGGAATGTTCGGATCAATGCCCCCCGCAAGGGAGCTTCGAACCGCCGCCACATCGCCCAAGGCACAGGACAGGGTAAGTGAGGCCGCGTCGGAAGAAAACGGGGAAAAAAGCAAAAGAAAAACAATAAAAAGAGGGAGCCGGCTTCTCATTTCTCAAGCCTCCTCGTCCAAGCCGAATGAAAAAATTATAGCAAAACAAGCGGAAAATTTCGTTTTGTGTCAAGGGACAGAGAAAATGTCATGGTTGAAAGGGTGAAATGGGACAGAGAAAATGTCATCCCCCCCGGCCTTGCTTCCTGCTCAAGTTGCATTGA
>NZ_RQYL01000037.1 GCF_003860125.1 Fretibacterium sp. OH1220_COT-178
GTCCGCGACGGTCTTCTTTCGATCGAGGCGGCGTCGTCCCGTGCCGGCATGACGCGGGACGAGTTTGCGGCCCGGCTGGGCGAGGACGGCCAAGGCGATTCTCGTCCGGACTGACGATGCCCCGGAGGAGCCGCCGGAACGGGTGGGATTTTTTGGGGAAAATACGCATAAAACGTTTGTCGTTTCGGCCGTTATAGGATAAAATATGGAAGGTGCTCCTATGGACTTCAAACGATGTCCCGCTGAGGGCGCCCGATCGGGCGGAAACCGGGGACGACCTTGCCCCGAGCGACGTTCGTGGTGTAGTCGGTGCCATCAATACCTGTATCCTTCCCCCCTTAACCAGAAGCGCCTCCATAATGGAGGCGCTTCTGGTTTTGGAGAAAAGAAAGGTTGCGTCACATCTCCCGCTTCCAGCGCGTCCCCTGCGGGGTATCCTCCAGCACCACGCCCCGCTCCGCCAGCTGGTCGCGGATCGCGTCGGAGCGCGCGAAGTCCTTGGCCTTCCGGGCGGCATTGCGCTCCGCGATCAGCCTTTCGACCTCCGCGTCGCCGATGCCGTCCGGGTCCTCCGGACCCTCCTCCTTCGGCAGCTCCTCGGGGCCGATCACGCCCAGGATGTCGTCGATCTTCGCCAGCTCGGCCTCCGCCGCTTCGAAGAAGGCCGCCGGCAGGGTTGGGCAGTCCTTCAGCCGGGTGTTGATCGCCTTCACGACCTCGAAGAGCACGCCCACCGCCGCGGCGGTGTTGAAGTCGTCGTCCATGGCCGCGTGGAAGTCGGCGTCGAGCTTCTCCAGCTCGGCCAGGAATGCGCCGGCGTCCGCCCCCTCGTCCAGCCGGGTCCGCCGGGCGAAGGCTAAGTCGGACCGGCAGTTCCGCAGGCGCGCCACGCCCCGCTCGGCCTGCTCCAGCCCCTCGGGCGCGAAGTTGATGGGGGACCGGTAGTGCGCGCTCAGCATGAAGAGTCGGATGGCCAGGGGGGGATACTTCTGCCGCGCGGCCCGGGCCGTCATGAAGTTGCCCAGAGACTTGGACATCTTCTCCTTGTCGATCAGCAGAAAGCCGTTGTGCAGCCAGAACCGCACGAACGGCTCCCCGGTTCCGGACGCGGCCTCGCTCTGCGCGATCTCGTTCTCGTGGTGGGGGAAGGTCAGGTCCACGCCGCCCGAGTGGATGTCGATCGTCGTGCCCAGGTATTTGGAGGACATGGCGCTGCACTCGATGTGCCAGCCCGGCCGCCCCTTGCCCCAGGGGCTGTCCCAGGCGGGCTCGCCGGGCTTCTGGGCCTTCCAGAGCGCGAAGTCCAGCGGGTCCTTCTTCCGCTCGCCCACCTCCACGCGCGCGCCCGCCTCCAGCTCGTCCAGGCCCTGCCTGCACAGCCTGCCGTAGCCGGGCCAGCTCCAGACGTCGAAGTAGACGTCCCCGTCCGAGACGTAGGCGTGTCCCCGGGCGATGATTTTTTCGATCGTCTCGATGATCTCCGGCATGTGCTCCGTGGCGAGCGGCGCCACGTCGGCCCGGCGGATCCCCAGCGCGTCGGCGTCCTTGAAGTACTCCGCGATGAAGCGTGCGGCCAGGTCGGAGACCTCGACGCCCTCCGCGTGGGCGCGCTGGATCATCTTGTCGTCGATGTCCGTGAAGTTCTGGACGAAGGTGACCTTGTAGCCCAGGTGCTCCAGGTATCGGCGCAGGACGTCGAAGACGATGAAGGGCCGGGCGTTGCCGATGTGGAAGAAGTCGTAGACCGTCGGGCCGCAGCTGTAGAAGGACACGTGCCCCGGACGCAAGGGGACGAACGGCTCCTTTTTGTGCGTCAGGTCGTTGTAGAGCGTCAAACTCATGGCGATGCACCTCCGTGATGAGCGCCGCCGGCCATGGCCCGCATGGCTTATAATATTGAGGATGGCGACGCTATCGTTTGATTTAACGCCTATTGTACACCAGTCGGGGGAGATGTCCTGTGTCCAGCAAGCACCAATTCGCACTGCTGAAAACGCGCCGTTTTCTGCCGCTCTTTCTGACGCAGTTTCTGGGGGCCTTCAACGACAACTTCTTCAAGAGCGCCCTGGTGATGCTGATCACCTTTCGTTTGGCCGACGACGCGGGGCTGGATCCCCGCATCCTGGTGAACGTCGCGGCGGGGGTGTTCATCCTGCCCTTCTTCCTCTTCTCGGCCCCCGCGAGCGACCTGGCGGACCGGTACGACCGCTCGTACCTGATGCGCCTCGTCAAGCTGGCGGAGATCGCCATCATGGGGGCCGCTGCGGCGGGGTTCCAGATGCAGAACCTGTGGGTGCTGCTTGTGGTGCTCTTCCTGATGGGGGCGCAGTCCACCTTCTTCAGCCCCGCCAAGTTCAGCATCCTGCCGCAGCACCTGGAGGAGGACGAGCTGATCGCCGGCAACGGCCTCATCCAGACGGGGACCTACCTGGCCATCCTCACGGGGACGATCTTCGGCGGGCTCCTCATCCTTGCGCCCGGGGGGCTCCACTGGGTCGGCGCGGGGGTCGTGGCGATCGCGGCGGCCGGCTGGTGGGCCAGCCCGCTCGTCGCGGACGTCTACCCCTATCGGGACGTCTTCTGGGCCGTGATCGGCATCTCCTGGTTCTGGCTGGTCGGCGCGACCTTTCTGGCTCAGTTCCCCACCTACGCCAAGCTCATCCTCGGGGCGAACGAGCACGTGGCGACGCTCTTTCTGGCGATCTTCTCCATGGGGATCGGGCTGGGGTCCATGGCGTGCAACGCCCTGCTGAAGGGCGAGGTCTCGGTGCGCTACGTGCCCGCCGCGGCCGTGGGCATGTCCGTCGCCAGCACGCTGCTCTGGCTGGCGAGCCGCCGGCCGCCCCTCCCGCCGGACTTCCCGGTGATCGGCATCGGGACGTTTCTGCTGTCGCCGGCGAACCTGGCGATCCTCGCCTGTCTCTTCGCCATCTCCTTCTGCGGGGGCCTCTACATCGTGCCCCTCTACGCGGCCATCCAGAACCTGACCTCGGAGGACCGTATGGCCGGGGTCATCGCGTGCACCAACGTCACGGACTCCTTCTTCATGGTGCTGTCGGCCGTGGGGTCCAGCCTGCTGCTGGCCGCGGGGCTGCAGATCCCCCAGATCTTCCTGGTCATGGCTGCCCTGACCGTCCTGGCGGCGTTCCTGATCCGCAGGGGCGTGCGCCGGTACGGGGGCGGTCGCGACGCCTAGCACGGTGACGGGCCCCCTGGGAGCCCCGTAAAAGTTCGTATCGGAGGGATGTTTATGGTAGTGTTTGCCGTTGTCGTTGCGCTTGTCGTGCTGGTTGTGCTGTACGTCGTCTTCCTTCAGCGGTCCCTGGTGCATCTGGACGAGCTCCGTGCCAACGCCATGTCCCAGATCGGGGTCCAGATGAACTCCCGGTGGGACGGGCTGACGGCTCTGGCCGACGTGATGAAGGGCTATGCGGAACACGAGCGGACCGCGCTCCGGGAGATCATCGCCCAGAGGGCGCCCCTCGGGCGCACGGCCTCGGCCGAGGAGATCCAGCAGCAGGAGGGGCTTCTTACCAGCGCCCTCGGGTGGCTCATCGCCGTCTCGGAGAACTACCCCGAGCTCAAGGCGAACACGCTGTACCAGACGACCATGGAGAACATCGCCGCGGCGGAGGACAAGGTGCGGATGAGCCGGATGGTCTACAACGACACCGTCACCCGGATCAACCGTGCGGTCCGGATGTTCCCCGCCTCTCTGTTCGCGTCCATGCTGGGCTTCGGGCCCCACGAGTACCTGAAGGAGCCGGATGGCAAGACGGAGATGCCCTCCATGCGCGATGGGGGCCGTTAAGGGCCTCCTTCTCCGTCTTCTCCTCCCCCTTCTCGCGCTCCTTGCCCTCGCGCCCGCGTCCGCGGCGACCGAGCTGCGGGAGCTGGACGTCCGGGTCCTCCTGAACGACGACGGCAGCGCCCGGATTGTCCAGACCTGGAACGCCCGGGTCTCCGACGAGGGGACGGAGTTCTTCATCGAGCAGGGGAACCTCGGCGATATGGAGCTCTCGGACTTCTCGGTCCGGGAGCTGGGCGGCCCGCCCTACGTCAACGAGGGGACGCGCTGGAGGACCGACCGTTCCGCCGCCGAAAAGGCGGGGCGGTGCGGCATCGTCCGGACGCGCGGCGGGCTGGAGCTCTGCTGGGGCCGCGGCCCGGCCGGACCGCGCACCTTCGTCGTCTCCTGGACCTTCTCCAACTTCGTCAAGGCCTACGACGACTACGACGGCTTCAACGTCCGGCTGGTCAACTCCGGCCTCTCCACGCCCCCGAGGTCCCTGCGGATCACCATCGAGAAGCCGGGGCGACCCTTCGCCTCGGGCGAGGTCGATCTGTGGGCCTTCGGGTTCCGGGGCACGATCCGACCCGAGGGGGGCAAGATCGTCGCCCGCTCGGACGCGCCCCTGTCCGCCTCGAACTACGCCACGGTCATGCTGCGGTTCGCCAAGGGCGTTTTCAACCCGTCGAGCGTCGTCCGCGGCCGCTTCGAGGCGGTGGAGAAGCGGGCCCTTGAGGGGACGGAGGACGGGGAGGAGGACTGGGACGGGATTGTCGCCTTCCTGATCTGTATTCTCGTTGCCCTGTACCACGTGGTTCTGGGCTTCGTGCGGAAGGGACGCCGGGCCCGTTCGCCCCGGTTTCCGCACCTCCCGGACGGGTTTGGGAGGACGCTTCGGGGCGCGCCTTACTTCCGGGAGATCCCCTGCGGGGGTGACCTTTCGGAATCGTGGGCCCTGCTGGGCGCCACTCCTTTCGCGGCGAGGGCCAAGGATCTGGTGGGGGCGTATTTTCTGCGCTGGGTGCAGCACGGCGCGCTGGAGCCGGTGACGGGCGCCTCGGGGACCGCGCTGCACGTCCGCGGCCGGGCGGTGCCCGTGGGCGGCGGGCTCTTCGCGATGCTGCGGGAGGCGGCCGGTCCCGACGGGATCCTGCAGCGGGAGGAGTTCCCCCGCTGGGGGCGGAACGAGGCGAACCGGCGCGCCTTCGGCGCCTGGCTGGAGGCCGAGAGGGCGGCGGGAATGGAGCGCTTCCGGGCCCGAGGGGGCTGGGAGCTGCGGACGACGACGTCGTTCTGGGTGCGGCGCTTTCTTCTGGGCCCGCGGCGCCCCTTCTCCGCCCCGTTCGTCACCTCCTCGGGTGAGCAGACCCTTTTGGAGCTCGCCGGGTTCCGGCGGTACCTGCAGGACTTCACGCTCGTGAACGAGCGCCGTGTGGTCGAGGTGGAGCTGTGGAACGACTACCTGGTCTTCGCCGCCCTCTTCGGCATCGGCAAGGAGCTCCTCCGGGAGCTGGTGGGGCTCTATCCGGAGTTTGCGGCCCGGTCCGTCCTTGCAGGGGCCGGGGGAACGCTGCTGCCGACCGTCCTGGACCTGTCCGATTCCCTCACGGTGTCGCTCTCCCGCCGGAGCGGGGGCGGCCGCTACGACTCTCGTTCGGGGGGACGCTCCTTCGGCGGCGGCGGGGGCGGTTCGTCGGGAGGGGGATCCAGGGGCGGGGTGCGGTAGAGCCTCAAAAGAAGGGAACGCGGACCGTGAAAACCGGGTCCGCGTTTTTTTGTGCTCCGGCTCCCGATGTTGTAAAATAAGTGAAAATAGTGAGGCCGATCATGGGTTGGGCAATGTGCCCGCGCGGCTCTCACGCAAAAGGGGGGACGCATTTTGAGCGGCAAGGGAAGGGGTACGTCTCTGCTTTGGAAGATCGGCATCGGGTTCGTCCTGGGGATCGTGTTCGGCTTCGTCGTCGGTCCGATGGTGCCCGACAGCCCGGTCCTGAAGGACTGGGTGATGCCGGCGCTGAATGTGGTGGGCAAGATCTTCATCACGTTGCTGAAGATGCTGATTGTCCCGCTGGTGTTCGCCTCGCTGGTCGCGGGCTCGGCGTCCGTCGGGGACCCGAAGAAGCTGGGGCGGATTGGGGTGAAGACCTTGGTGCTCTATCTGCTCACCACCGCCGTGGCCATCGGGATCGGTTTGGCGCTGGGCAACGTGATTCAGCCCGGGGTGGGGATGAACATCGAGGGGGCGGCGGCCACGGCCAAGGAGGCCAAGCCGCTTGCGGACGTCATACTGGACATCTTCCCCTCCAACCCGCTGGATGCGATGGTCAAGGCCAACATGCTCCAGATCATCGTCTTCTCCCTGTTCTTCGGGGTCGCCTGCATCTTCGCGGGCGAGCGGGGCAGGCGCGTCTCGGACTTCTTCGGCTCCGTCGCCGAGGTCATGTATGCCATGACCCACATGGTCATGGCCCTGGCGCCCTACGGCGTCTTCGCGCTCATCGCGACGACGGCCGCCAAGTACGGCCTGGCGATCCTGGCGCCCTTCGCCAAGGTGATCGGCGCGGTGTACCTGGGGTGCCTCCTCCACGCCGCCGTGGTCTACTCGGGCCTGATCTCCGGCTACTGCAGGCGCTCGCCCCTGTGGTTCTTCAAGGGGGTGCGGGAGGCGTCCATCACGGCCTTCGTCACGCGCTCCAGCTCGGGGACCCTGCCCGTGACCATCGCCAACGTGCGCGACAACCTGGGGGTCTCCGAGGGGGTCAGCTCCTTCGTGCTTCCGCTTGGCGCGACGATCAACATGGACGGTACGGCGCTCTATCAGGGGGTCTGTGCCCTCTTCGTGGCCCAGGCCTTCGGCATCCCGCTGGACCTGGGCGCCCAGTTCGGGATCGTCGTGACGGCGACCCTGGCGTCCATCGGGACGGCAGGCGTGCCCGGCGGGGGGCTGATCATGCTGACCCTGGTGCTCACCAGCGTGGGGCTTCCCATCGAGGGCATCGGACTGGTGGCGGGGATCGACGCGGTCCTGGACGCGGCCCGGACCTCCCTGAACGTCACGGGCGACACGGCCGTCTGCGCCGTGGTGGCGGCGAGCGAGGGGGAGACCCTGGCGGGCTGACTGCCAGCGCGGCGGAGGGGCGGCAGAAACGGACGGTCCGGGGCTTCCCGGACCGTCCGTCGTCATGGCGGCGTCACGATTTTTCCGTGTGCTCCCTCATCCAGTCCGCCAGGGCGTTGCCCTTGCGCAGCAGCTTGCCGTCCGTCGAGACGAAGGCGTGGCGCGTCCAGCCCTCCGCCGCCAGCTTGCCGTCGACGGCTCGGAACACGCGGCACCGGAAGATGACGCTGACGTTCGTCACGTCCGTGATGCGGGTCTCGATCAGGATCTCGTCGTCGTAGAGGAGGGACGACTTGTAGCGGCAGTTCGCCTCCACCACGGGCAGCAGAATGCCCTCCGCCTCCCAGTCCCGGTAGGTCCTCCCGAACGACCGGCAGAGCTCGGTCCGTCCCATCTCGAACCAGTCGAGGTACCGTCCGTAATAGGCCACCCCCATCTGGTCCGTCTCCCCGTAGCGCACCCGCGTCCTGCAGGTGAAACCTTGCGGTGAATCCATGCCCTTGTCCCTCCCTGTCTGGCTTCGGCCTCTCTCCTATTTTAGGCGTTTTTCCGCGCCGCTTCAACGGTCCGGGGGCGGGCGCGGACGTGGAAGCCCGCGGGCCGGATGGTGTATAATTTCAGAGCTATGCGGAGGACTGGCCGAGCGGTCGAAGGCGGCTGACTTGAAATCAGTTGGGGCGCAAGCTCCCAGGGGTTCGAATCCTCTGTCCTCCGCCAGAATATTTTTTAGCAAGTGCCAGAAAGACTTGAAACCTCGCTGAAAAGCGGGGTTTTTGCTTTCTCTCTCGCAATGCGCCATAGAAAAACGGAGAGGGAGAGCAGGACGTCGAAAAACTGGATTGACCCCGCGAAATATAGCGAATATGCTATGATAAACGCATCAAGGGAGGGGTGGAGATGCCGGTAATCGCCAGATTTTACGGATTGATCATCAAGATGTTTTTCCAGCAGAAGGAGCACAATCCGCCCCGCTTCCACGCCGTGTACGGCGAGTACGTCGGAGCGATCGACATCCGAACCCTCGAAATGCTGGAGGGCGATTTGCCTCCGAAGGCTCTGGCTCTGGTGAGGGAATGGGCGGCACAGCACCAGACCGAGCTTCTGAAAATATGGGAAACTCAGGAGTTCGTTCAGCTCCCTCCGCTGGAGTAGCGGGGAGGAGCCCTTTGGGAAAGGAGGCGGCGCAATGTTTCATAAGGTCGAATCGGTAACGCCACTCCCCGACTTGTCCCTGTTGGTCGAGTTCGAGAACGGCTCCCGCAGGATCTACGACACCAAGCCTCTGTTAGCCAAATGGCAAGCCTTTCAAGCTCTGGCGAACATAAAGGGACTGTTTGAACAGGTGCGCGTCGACACGGGGGGCTATGGCGTAAGCTGGAACGACGATCTTGACCTGGCGTGCGATGAGCTCTACCACAACGGAAGCGAGATAGGAGGCGGTACCGGTGTGTGAGTCCTGCTCAAAGCTCATAGACCAGGCGATCGCGCTTCGTAAGTCCAAGGGCTGGACTCAGCACGACCTGGCGCAAGCCAGCCACCTCACGCAGTCGGTCATTGCCCGGATAGAGACGAAAAAATCGACCCCCACCCTGGCGACCTTTCAAAGGCTTGTCTCCTCGATGGGGGCAACGCTGTCGTTAAGTAAGCCAGGTAGGATAAATTAGGGTCGTTTACAAACCGGGGCGCTTTGTCGCCTCTGTCCTCCGCCAGCCGTTGAAACCGATCGCTTCCCATGCTTCTGAAAATCCCGCCTTGCAGGCGGGATTTTTTGATTTCGTCTTTTAGAGAACCCCCGGCTGAGCCCGTGGGGAAAAAGCTTCCGGCTATGAGCAGATTTTTCCCTCAAGCAAAGTGAGAGAACGCCGATCCGCATCACGATACAGGAGGGAAAAAGTTGGACAAGGGAACCTTGGCACATAATCGCTGGAAAGCTACGGATGGACTTACCCACTTGAAAAAACGAGGAGCCTGATTTTACCGCTACCCATGACACGGAAACCGACCCCTCACAAAAAGCGATTGAAAGACTTGCCTAAAGTTGACTATCGTAATGGAAGAGAACAAGAAGTCGAAGCACATCGTTCCCGGCAAACGCCGGCAGACAGAAAGGGCGGGCTTGTGATTCCTCGCGGGCTCGCTCCGGAGTCTCCCTTTGCTGCCGCGGTGCAGATTCGCTGCATTGCTCTTTGGGCTAACATCTTGTGGCGACCCTATCTAGGGCTCAGGCGGTACGGGGTCTTCTCCGTCCGGATGCGGAGCCCCAGTGCGCGTAGGGCGCCCCGTACGCCACGCCGCGGACAGGATGGGGAACGGGGAGGCAATACCCGCCCTCCCTCCGCCGACAATACGGTGTACTTTTCCGCCGCATTGGGTTAGGATGGGCGGAATCCTTGTTTTGCGCGGCTTGTGCGGGGAGGGGGCGTTCCCTTCGCCCTTTACGCCTGCGAGTTCTGGGGAGGAGATCGATTTGGATAGGATAAGATGCATGGTTCTCGTGCTGTTCGCGCTGCTGGCCGCCTGCCCCGCTGTCGCGGCCGAGCGGTCCGCCCCCGGTCAGGCCCTGGTGGTGCTGAAGAATGGGTTGAAGTGGCCCTTGACTCAGGAGGCATTGCTGAGCGTCGAGGGGCGCGTCTACGTGGCCGGCGTTGCCTTGGGGGCGGAGGCGCGGGTGGTGGAGGTCTACGACGGCCTTTCCGTGGCGGGCGGGACGATCTTTGCGCTCTTCGCCTCCGACAGGCACACGACGGAGGAGCTCATCGCGGCCCTCAAGAAACGGCCCGAGGTGCTGGCCGTATCCTCCAACCGTGAGGTGCGCACGATGGGGAGCGCCGACGTCAGGCCCAAAGCGGCGGTCAAACCGAAGGAGAAGCCGCAGAAGGGTGCGGGGACGGCATCCGGCGACAAGAGGCCCCCAGCGGCCAAGGCGAAGCCCGAAAAGCCGAAGGCTCAGGCCCCCAGGCCCAAGACCGACAAGCCCAAGGCCCCCAAACAATAGGCGGAAGAAACGACGAATCGGGACCCCGGAGGCGGGGTCCCGATTTTGTCGGAGGACATGGCGCCGCAAGGAAACTACTCGCAGCGGACGGCGCGAGCCAGACCCCCCGTCGAGGTCTCGCGGTACTTGACGTTCATGTCCTTGCCCGTCTGGTACATGCTCTCGATGACCTCGTCCAGGGTGATGCGCGGCGGCGAGGTGCGGCGCAAAGCCATGCGCGCGGCGTTGATGGCCTTGACCGCGGCGATGGCGTTGCGCTCGATGCAGGGCACCTGAACGAGCCCGGCGATGGGGTCGCAGGTCATGCCCAGGCAGTGTTCCATGGCGATCTCCGCGGCCATGCAGACCTGCAGGGGGCTGCCGCCGCTCAGCTCCGCCAGGCCGGCGGCGGCCATGGAGCAGGCCACCCCCACCTCGCCCTGGCAGCCTACCTCCGCGCCGGAGATCGAGGCATTGGCACGGTAGAGCAGGGCCACGGCCCCGGAGGCCAGAAAGTAGCGCAGCCGCTCCTCGGCGGCCAGGGGCGCCACGAAGCGGTCGTAGTACTTCAGCACTGCGGGGACGACCCCGCAGGAGCCGTTCGTCGGGGCCGTCACCACCCGGCCGCCCGCGGCGTTCTCCTCGCTGACGGCCAGGGCGAAGAGGTTGACCCAGTCGACGATCTTCATGGGGTCGCCGGACAGCGGGTCGGAGGCGTTCAGGAGGCGCAGCAGCGGCGCCGCACGCCGTGCGACCCTGAGCCCGCCGGGCAGCACCCCCTCGGTGCGCATGCCGCGTTCCATCGAGGCGGTCATCACCGACCAGATCGCCTCGAAGTGCCGGCCGATCGCCTCGTCGCCGTGCAGGGCGCGCTCGTTCTCCAGGACCAGAGTGGAGAGGGAGAGCCCCGTCTCCACGCAGAGCGCGAGCAGCTCTCCCGCCGAGGCGAAGGGGTGGGGGACCTCGCCGGAGTCCCCCTCGGGGACCCCGAAGTGCGCGTCGTCGACGACGAAGCCGCCGCCGATGGAGTAATAGATGTTGGCGTGGAGCTCCGTGCCGTCCCCCAGCGCCCGGAGGAGCAGTCCGTTCTCGTGCTTGGGGAGGTTCTCGGGGAGAAGGCGCAGGTCCTCGTCCCAGTCGAACGCCACCGTGCGGCCCTCGGGGCCCAGGGGCAGGCGACCGGTCCGCCGCACGGTCTCGACAAAAAGAGGGATCGCGTCGACGTCCACCGTCTCGGGAAGGTTCCCCGCGAGTCCGAGGATCACCGCACGGTCCGTGAGGTGGCCCTTGCCCGTCAGCGCCAAAGAACCGTGGAGCTCCGCCTCTATGCCCTCGGTGCGGTCCAGCAGGTTCTGGGACCGCAGCTCCTCCACGAACCGAAAGGCCGCCTTCATGGGGCCGACCGTGTGGGAGCTGGAGGGGCCGATACCGATCTTGAAAATGTCGAAAACGCTCTGCATGAGTCCTTTCCCCTTGGTTTGCCCTGCCGCCAAGGGCGGCGAGGGCAACGAAAACGCGATTGCCGGCCGGGATTCAGCTGCAGGCCGAGTGCCGCAAAGTCCCGAAAACGGACGCGGAGCATCCTTTTCGAATTTTCGAGAAGAGATGCTCCGCGTGAGATCGTTTCGGGGGATAGAGAATCAGTACTTGCAGTTGCAGTTCTTGCCCACGCCGAAAAGCTGCAGGGTGGAGTTCATGAGCTCCTCCTGCGTGCGGATCAGATAGGCGCCCATCGCCATCTGCACCTTGGCCTGGCTGAGCTCGATCGAGGACTTGGCGACGTCCATGACGTCCACCCCCCCCGAGCCCAGATGCTCGGGCACCGAGGCGACCCGGTTGGCGGAGTCCTGCATCATGGCGGCGCCCGCCTGGCCCAATCTGTCGAAGCTGTTGATGTTCACGGCATACCCTCCTTGCCGTCCTGTGCGGGGTGTCCAACACACAAAAACTGTCCCCGGGACATGTTGCTTTCACGAAATTCTACCAGATATTCCCGCAGCCGGCAATCGAAAACATGGGCCTTTGATGGGAGCTGGAGGCCTTTTTCTGTATAATGGCCTGGATGGAACCGATATTTCGGGGAGGGACGCCTGCCGGGGTTCGTCTCCCCGCGAAAGGGGCGGATGATCGTATGCTGGATCTTATGGCGCGGCGCAGAAGCGTTCGGAGGTTCACGGACGAGGAAGTGTCCGACACGGAGCTCGAAGCGCTGGTCGGCGCGGGGCTTCTGGCCCCCTCCGCGAAGAACAGGAGGCCGGTCGAGCTTTTCGTCGCCCGGGACCGGGGGACGGTCGCACGGCTTGCCGGGTGTCGGGATGCGGGTGGGGATGCGCTGAGGACCGCGCCTCTGGCGTTCGCCGTGACGGCCGACCCCGCCGTCAGCGACGTGTGGGAGGAGGACGCCTCCATCGCCGCCACGCAGATCTTTCTGGAGGCGGAGGCCCTGGGCCTTGGCTGCTGCTGGATCCAGATCCGCAGGCGTCCCTGTGGAGACGGGACGGCCGAGGGGGCCGTGAGGCGGCTGCTGGACGTTCCCGATCGTCTCTCCGTCCTGTGCCTTCTGGCCATCGGCCGCAAGGACGAGGAGAAGGAGCCGTACGACGTCGCGAAGCTGGATCGTTCGAAGGTGCATTATTGCTGAGGCGGAGATTTCTTATCGGGCCTCTCGAGCCTGAAACCTGAAAGGAGTGTGCGTAATGCCGAAGAAGAAAGGGCGCCTGGAGTTTCTGGAGATGAAGAAGAACGGGGAAAAGGTGACTTGGATCACGGCGTACGACTTCCCGACGGCGATGTTCGCCGAGGCGGCGGGGCTGGACATGATCCTGGTCGGCGACTCCCTGGGGATGGTGGTCCTGGGGTATCAGGGCACGATCCCCGTGACGATGGAGGACTGCATCAGCCACTGCAAGGCCGTCCGGCGCGGTGCTCCGAACACCTTCGTGATGGGCGACATGCCGTTCGGCTCCTATCAGATCTCGGACGAGCAGGCGGTGGAGAACGCCGTGCGCTTCTTCAAGGAGGCGGACGTGGATGCCGTCAAGCTGGAGGGCGGCGTCCGCGTGGAGAGCCGCATCAAGGCGATCGCGGACAGCGGCGTGCTGGTGTGCGGGCATATCGGGCTGACGCCGCAGAGCTCCGGCCCCATGGGCGGGTTCAAGGCCCAGGGCGTGACGCCGGATTCCGCCCGCTACGTGATCGAGGACGCCCTGGCGGTGGAGCGCGCCGGCGCCTACGCCCTGCTGGTGGAGGGCATCCCGCCGGAGCTGACGGAGTTCATCACCGGGCGCCTCTCGATCCCGGTGTACTCGATCGGCGCGGGGTGGCCGTGCGACGGACAGCTGATCATCTGTGGGGACATGCTGGGGCAGTTCCAGGCGTTCACGCCCAAGTTCGTGAAGAAGTACGCCAACCTCGCGGAGGTCATCACGAACGCCTTCAAGGCCTATGCCGAGGACGTGAGAACGGGGAAGTTCCCCGGCGACGAGCACGTGTACCACATCCGCAAGGGCTGCGAGGCGGAGTACGCGGCGATGCTGAAGGAGTACGAGAAGCGGTAGGGGCGAGGACAGGGGGCCAAAAGGTTGGCCCCCTTCGCTTTGGGGTCATATTCCCAGGGCCTTGTTGGCCTCCTGCAGGAGCTGTCCGCTCCTGACGAGCTCGTAGGCGGACCGGATGTCCGCGGAGAGGTTGCGGTCCCTGTCGTACCACGGGACGGACTTCCGGAACGCGTAGTAGGCGGGCTCCGTCCCCTTGCCCAGGCGCAGGTCCCCGTCGCGCTGGCGCCGTAGGGTCAGGGCCTGGGCCGCGTGCATCATCTCCATGCCCAGGATGTACTTCAGGTTGTCCACGATCTTGCGGATCCTCTGAACCACGTGGGGAAGATTGCTCGCGTGGTCCTCCATGCCTCCGGCGAGCGGGAGGAAGTCCGCGGTGGAGGGGTTCGAGAGGTGGCGGATCTCCGTATCCATCAGGGCGAAGGACTTCTGCAGGGCGCCGAAGGCGTGGACGTGGGTCTCCTCCGGGGTCAGGAAGCGGGGCAACCCGGTCAGGACGGGGTTGGCCATGCGGATCATCCGGTAGCAGGACATGCGGGAGACGTGGCTGAGCACCGTGCCGAGCATCTCGAAGCCCGTCGCCAGGGTGGTGACCTCGAAGTTGGAGCAGGATACGATGCGCCGCTCCGCCAGCAGCAGGCAGGGGTTGTCGTCGGAGGTGTTCATCTGGATCAGCATGAACTTCGTGACGTACTCCAGCGCGTCGCGCAGCGAGCCGTGGACGCAGGCGCCCCCGAGGTAGCTCAGCGGGTCCTGGAGGGGGCGGTTCGGGTCGGGCTCGTTGACGTAGCTGCCCTCGAGGTACTCGCGCACCCTGGAGGTGCTGATGTACTGGCCCGGAAGGTCGCGAAGCGCGTTGACCTTGATGTCGAGCGGCGACACGTTGCCGTTCAGCCCCTCCAGGGAGGTGGCGTAGATCAGGTCCGCCTGATCGACGAGGCTCAGCAGGTCGTGGAGCACCAGGGCTCCCTGTGCGGCCCCGAAGGCGTTGCTGCTGACGATGGCCAGTCCGTCCTTCGGCCCCAGGTCGACGGGGAGCAGGTCCGTCCGCGCGTGCGCCTCGGACGACGTCATGCGCGTGCCCTTGTAGATCACGTCGCCCTCGCCGATCATCGCGATCCCGATGTGGGAGAGCACCGAGATGTCGGCCTCGCCGACGGAGCCGCGCTCGGGGAGGACGGGGTGGATCCGGAGGTTCAGGAAATCGGCGTAGCGTTGGGCGATCATGGGCTGAATGCCCGTGTGTCCCCTGAGGAGGCAGTTCAGGCGGATGGCCATCGCCGCGCGCACCTCGGCCTCGGAGGCCTCGGGCTCCATGCCCAGGGTGTGGGAGCGGACGAGGTTTTCGTTGTAGAATTTGAAGAACTTCGTCGTGATGTGGCGGTCCTTGTTCCAGCCCACACCGGTGTTGAATCCGTAGATGGGAACATCGTCGTCCGCAAGGTCGTAGACCAGCCTGCGGCTTTCCTCCAGGCGCTCGAGGGCCTCCGGAGCGATCTCCACCTCGGCCCCCTCGCAGGCGACGCTCCAAAGGGCGTCCAGGCTCAGTGAACTGCCGTCGAGAATGATCTTCAAAGTCGGTCTTCTCCTTCCCAAAATGACAATCCGTTTTCACGGTCCCGGCAAACGGAGGTGCTTGTCCCTTTTTCCGCCATTTTTCCGGAAATGCTCCGAGTCCCCGCCGGCCTTGACTCGTCCTAGTTCCAGCCGATCAGAACTCCGGCCGCCGTGAAGCCCGCCGCCACGATCCAGAGCAGCAGCATGCAGGGCATGATGAAGCGCAGCCAGCGGGAAAAGGGAACTCCGGTGTACGTGAGATAGGCAATCAGCACTGCCACGGTGGGGTAGCAGACGTTGGAAAGCCCATCACCAAACTGGAAGGCCAGAATGGCTACCTGTTTGCCGACTCCGAGGATGTCCGCCAGGGGAAGCATGATCGGCAGTGTGGCCATGGCCTGGCCGCTTCCGCTGGGGATAAAGAAGTTGATGACGGTCTGAATGACGAACATGATTGTCGCGGAGGTCATGGTCGAAAGCTCCTTCATCGGCAGGGAGAGGTAGTGAATGATGGTGTCGATGATGCCCGCCTTCTCCATGATTACGGAGAGGCCGCGTGCCAGACCGACCGCGACGACCCCTGAGAAGATGGCCCGTCCGCCCTCGACGAAGGTGTCCGCGATACGGTTGGGGCCCCAGCCGCAGACGACTCCGGCCGCCGTTCCGCCCAGGATATAGAGCGAGGCCATCTGGGCGAAGCCCCACCTCCACATGATCGCTCCGTACACGATGGCCCCCAGTGTCAGCACGAAGATGGCCAGCACGATCTTGTGCGTCGCCGTAAAGGGCGTCTGCTCGAGTCGCCCTGCAGGGACCTCGGCGGACACGGCGTCGATCCCCAGGCTCAGGCTGCGTCCAGGGTTGCGTTTGATGCGGCCCGCGTAGAAAAGAATGTAGCTCAGGGCCACGAGCGACAGGACGGCCAGGATCAGCAGACGATAGCCGATGCCCGAGAACATCGGGAGCCCCGCCAGGTTCTGGCCGATTCCCACCGTCCAAGGGTTCGTGGGCCCGGCCGTCCAACCGATGGAGATGGCGACGACGGGAACGGCGATGCCGACGATCATGTCGTCGCCCAGCGCCAGAGCGATCGCCACGCACAGCGGTGCGAAGGGGATGGCGGCCTCGAGCATTCCAGGGAAGGCCCCTAGCGCGGCGAAGAACAGGAAGATCAGCGTGAGCACCCAGGAGCTGCGTTCGCTTCCGAAACGGCGCGCGAAAGCGGCCACCACACCCGCAATCGCCCCCGTGCTCTCGAAGAGGCGTATGGCCCCTCCGATGATCAGGATCATGAAGATCAGTGGCCCCGCGGCGGCCATACCCTGATGGACGGCGTTGAGGATATCCAAGGGCGAAAGGGGCTTTTTCTCCACGAGGTGAAAGCTTGTCGGGTCCACAACCTCCTTGCCGTTGACCATGACCTTGTCATACTGCCCCGAGGGGATGAAGTACGAGAGGACCCCCACCAAAAGGAGGAGGCCCAGCAGGAGCACGATGGCGTTGGGCATGCGGCTGATCTTGTTCTGCGCGAATTCCTTTTTCATGGGGACGATTTCCTTTCTGCAAAGGGATATGAGGAAGACGGACCTTGACGTGTCGCTTCGTCAGGCCTCCTCGGGGTGCAGCGCCGCGACGATCCGCGCGGGCGTCAGGGGCAGCACGGCCAGCTCCGTCCCCAGCGCCCGGTTGACGGCGTTGACGACGGCCGGCGCGGTGGGCACGGTCGCGATCTCGCCGATGCTCTTGGCCCCGAAGGGGCCGCCGGGCTCGCCCTCCTCGATCAGCAGGATTTCGATGTTCGGCATCTCCGGTGCGTTGAACATGTGGTACTTGTCGAAGTTCCGGGCCGTGGGGCGCCCCTTCGCGTCGCAGGTCATCTCCTCCAGCAGCGCCATGCCCAGCCCCATCTGGACGCCGCCGTAGATCTGCCCCTCGACGAAGCTGCGGTTTATGGCCTGCCCCACGTCGTGGACGGCCAGAAAATCGTTCACCGTCACCTGGCCCGTCAGGGTGTCCACCGTGACGTCGGCGAAGTGGGCGGCGTAGGAGCCGGGGTTCCGCTCCGGCCGATGCTCCACCTGCACGTCCACCGTCACGCGGGCCTTGGCCGCGAGGGCCCGGACCGCCTCGTCCAGCGCCATGGGCTCGTCCCCCACGTAAAGCCGACCGTCCCGGAAGGCGGCGCGCCTGCCCCAGAGTTTTTCGGACTCCGTGCACAGCAGGTCCAGGGCTTTCTCGGCGCAGAGCCGGGCGCACTCCCCGCAGACGAAGATCACGCGGCTGGCCTGGCAGCCCACGTCGTAGTTGCCGAACTGCGTGTCGCCCTCCGTCACGACGATGCGGTCGGGGGGCACGCCGGTCACCTCCGCGACGATCTGGGCCATCGCGGCCAGGGTGCCGTTGCCCAGCTCGTGCAGCGCCGTCCTCAGCACGATGGAGCCGTCCTCCAGGATGCGCAGCGACATCCCCACGAGGTCGTGATAGACCGTTCCGAAGTAGCCGTTGCCGTGCGTGCAGCAGGCGAACCCCGCCGAGCGCCGGAAGCGCCCGTAGGCCATGACCTTGCTGCGGCTCTCCCAGCCGAACGCCTCCGCGCCGCGGATCAGACAGTCCCGGACGCGCGCGTTGCCCAGGTTCGAGGCCCCCGAGGGATCGTCGTCGTAGGGATGGACCAGGTTGGCGAGCCGGAACGCCACGGGGTCGTAGCCCAGGCGCCGGCAGAGGAGGTCGGTGTGGATCTCGGTGATGGCGTGGATCTGGGGCGAACCGTAGCCGCGGCAGGCCCCGGCCGGCGTGGTCGAGGTCCGGACCGTCCGGCCCGTGTACTCCATGGCGGGCAGACGGTACAGGCGCGACGTCTTCTTGCCCATCGCCATCATCACCTTCTTGGAGCCCGAGAGGTATGCGCCGGCGTCCACGACGACGTCGAACTTCCGTGCCAGGATGCGGCCGTCCCCGTCGAGGGCCGTCGCCACCCGTCCTACGGTCGCGGCCCGCGTGCGCGTCGACAGCATGGACTCCTCGCGGTTGGTGTTCAGGAACACGGGACAGCGCAGCTTCATGGCCGCCCAGGCGCACAGCGCCTCGAAGACGACCTCCTGCTTGCCCCCGAAGGTTCCGCCCATCGGCGCCTTCAGCACCCGCACCTTGGACAGGGGCATCCCCAGCACCGCGGCGACGGTGTGCTGGACCCCGAAGAGGATCTGGCAGGGCGTGTGCAGCTCCAGCACGCCCTCGGGCCGGGGGACGGCCAGCACCGCGTGGGGCTCCATCGCCGCGTGGTGGATCCTGGGGGTGACGATGGTGCTCTCCACCACGTGGGCGGCCGAGGCGAAGGCCGAGTCCGCGTCGCCGTAGGCCAGACGGCCCGGAAAGGCGGCGATCCCGTCCTCGTGCAGGGGCACCGGGGCGTCCTGGGCCGAGAGCGGGTCGAGGATCGGCGGCAGGAGCTCGTACTCCACGGCGATCCGTTCGCGCGCCAGGCGCGCGGTGCGCTCGTCCCGGGCCAGGACCAGCGCCACGCGGTCGCCCACGTGGCGGACGTGAGCCGTCAGCAGGGGCTCGTCCGGGTGGTCCTTCTGGCCGGGGAACCACTCGCCGCTGTTGTAGAGGACGTCCGGAACGTCTTCGAACGTCAGGATGCGGACCCCGGGAACCTTCAGCGCCTCGGAGGCGTCGAGGGCGGTCACCCGGGCGTGTGCGTGGGGGCTGAGGAGCACCACGCCGTACAGCGCGCCGTCGAAGCGGGTGTCGGCCAGATAGTCGTAGCGCCCCTGCGCCTTGTCGGGCCCGTCCGCGCGCGGCACGCTCTTGCCGACGTAGCGGAACCCCCCCTCGGTCCCCGACGGGACGTCCCTTTTTCTCTCCTTGACGGCGCTCACGACAGCGCCTCCTCTCCGAGGGCCCTTCTCCTCATTCGATCGAGCGTGTCCTCGCCCAGGGCCTGGACGGCGGACCGCTTGTAGGGCCGCGTCGAACGGCCGGGGATTGCGGCGTCGACCGCATCCGCCAGGGCCGCGCAGAAGGCGTCCCTCTGCCCTTCGCGATCGGGAAGGGCCAGGGCGGCCTCGGCCGCGGGGCAGCGCCGCCCCGCGTTGCCCAGGGTGCCGATCACCACGCGGGCGTTGCCGAACGTGCCGGGGGCCGATCCGCTGGAGGCGCAGACCGCCAGGTTCAGGCGCGCGATGCTGACCTCCCGGCGGCTTCCCACCTTCCCGAATGCGGAGACGCATCGGGAGACGGGGATGCGGAAGGCCAGGAGCAGCTCGTCCGCCCCCAGGGCACCGTCCTTTTCGTCGATCAGGGTTTGGACCTCCGCCTCGCGCGGGCCGCGCGGCGACAGGATCCTTGCGGAGGCCCCGAGCGCCGCGAGGGCGGGGGGCGTGTCCGCGGCGGGTGAGGCGTTGGCCAGGTTGCCGCCCAGGGTGGCACGGCTTCGGATCTGCCAGGACCCGACGCTCGACGCGGCCTCGGCCAGGCAGGCCGCGTGGGCATGCACCAGGGGATGTGCGGCGACCCGTGCCATGGTCTCCCCCGCGCCGACGGTGAGGGCCCCATCCTCCAGGACGATCCCCAAAAGTGCCCCCACGCCGGAGAGGTCCACCAGGCGCGTCACGCCCCAGGGGTCACGTCCGTGGCGGACGAACCAGTCGGTCCTCAGGGGCAGCAGCGCCTCCAGGGAGTCGGGGGCCAGCAGCTCGGTCATCTCCGCACCTCCGTCCCCATGCGCTGTGCCGCGGTCCGCACCGCGCGGACGATGGGCGCGTAGCCCGTACAGCGGCAGATGTTGCCCGCCAGAGCCGATCGGATCTCCCGGTCCGAGGGGTCCGGGTTTCTCCTCAGCAGCGCGCGGGCCGTAAGGATCATCCCGGGCGTGCAGAACCCGCATTGGACGGCGTCGCAGTCCAGGAAGGCCCGCTGGAGTGCGTCGAGCTCCCCGTTCCGGGCAAGCCCCTCCACGGTCAGGACCTCGTGGCCCCGCGCCTGGACGGCGGGCACGAGGCAGGAGCACACGGGCTCCCCGTCCAGCAGAACGGTGCAGGCCCCGCACTCCCCGGCGCCGCAGCCCTCCTTGACGCTCGTCAGGCGGAACTCATCCCGCAGCAGGTCGATCAGTCGGGTTCCGGCGTCGACCTGCGCCGAGCGAGCCTCTCCGTTGACGGTCAGTTCTATGTTCATTCCTGTCTCCCCCCTCGCCCCTTCTTCAGCGGCAATGGAAGTTTTTCGGAGGGGCGTTTTGAAAAAGAACGCCGTTCCGCTTGGGGCGGCGTCCGCATTCCTGCAATAGGATTCCTGAATTGTATCCCATTCCGGATTGGCTTTGCAACGAAAAACGGCCGATCGGCGAGGCCCCTCCTTATGACATGCACCCTTGTTCCGTTGCTTTCCCCCTCGTCCTGCGGGAAAATACGTAGCGTCGGCTCGGCCGGGGTCCGCCGTCCGATTTCGTTGTCCCGTGGAGGCGCGTCGTTCGAGGATGGGATTGCGAGGAAGCGATTGCTTTGGGGGAGCGCGCCATATCCGTTGAAATGGACCCGAATGGGCTTTCCGAGGAGGAGATGCGATGCTGAAATTTTTTGCGAAGTCGCTTTTGTGGACGGCTGCGGTCCTGTTCGTGGTTGCGGTGGTGACCTATCGGCCCCTGCCCGAGGGCGTCGTGCGGCCCGACTCGAGGTTCCTGGACGATACCGGCGGGACGGCCTTGGGCAGGGCCCTTGCAGCGGGGAGGGACGCCCATCCCGAGGGATCGGGGATCTGGCCGCTGGCGGACGGACGGGACGCCTTCGTGGCCCGGGCCCTGCTGGCCGACGCCGCGGAACGGTCGATCGACGCGCAGTACTACATCTGGCGCGACGACATCTCCGGGCGGCTGCTGTACCGTGCTCTGGTCCGCGCGGCCGACCGGGGCGTTCGCGTTCGCCTGCTGCTGGACGACAACAACACCCGGGGCCTCGACCCGCTCATCGGGACGCTGAACGGACACGCCAACATCGAGGTGCGGCTGTTCAACCCCTTCATGCACCGCAGGTTCCGCTTCCTGGGATATCTGAGCGATTTTCCGCGCCTGAACCGCAGGATGCACAACAAGGCGTTCGTCGTGGACAACCGGGCCGCCGTGGTGGGGGGACGCAACGTCGGAAACGAGTACTTCGGCGTGGGGGACGGGGTGATGTTCGCGGACCTGGACGTTCTGGCGACGGGCGCCGCGGTGGACGACGTGTCCCGGGACTTCGACCGTTACTGGAACAGCGCCGCATCCTACCCGGCGGAGGCGATCGTTCCGGCCGGGCTGCCCGTGGTGGACCTGGGGGGCGACCCCCGTTCCGTTCCGGAGGCTGCGGAGTACCTCGATGCCCTGGGCGCAAGCCGGATGCTGCAGCGGCTGAAGGACGGCGTACTGCCCCTGGACTGGGTTCGGGCCCGATTGGTGAGCGACGATCCGCTCAAGGCCCTGGGCCGGGGTTCCCTGGAGAGCTCCCTGCTGGGGAAGCTCGTCGATATCCTTGGAGAGGTGGAGTCGGAGCTCGTCCTGGTGTCGCCCTATTTCGTCCCCTCCGTCGAGGGGACGGAGGCGCTGGTGTCCCTCCGTCGGAAGGGGGTGCGCATCTCCGTGCTCACCAACTCCCTCGCGGCTACGGACGTCGCCCCCGTGCATGCCGGGTACGCCAAGTACCGCAGGCCGCTCCTGAGCGCCGGGGTGCGCCTGTTCGAGATGAAGCGGGAGGGGGACGCCCCGACGGCCAGGGACGTCGGCCTGACGGGCAGCAGCGCGTCCAGCCTGCACGCCAAGACCTTCTCCGTCGACGGACGGCGTATTTTCGTGGGATCCTTCAACATGGATCCCCGTTCGGTGCACCTGAACACCGAGATGGGGCTCATGATCGAGAGCCCGGCGCTGGCCGGCGAGCTTCAGCGGGCGCTGGAGGAGAAGGGACTCGCGCACGCCTACGCCGTCTCGCTGGAGGACGGCGGACTGCGCTGGACCACCCGGGAGGAGGGGCGCGAGGTCGTCTACGACGAGGAACCGGAGAGCGGCTGGCTGCAACGGGCTGCGATCTGGGTTCTGTCGCGGCTGCCGATCGAGGGGCTGCTGTAGCGCCCCGCACGGGCGGAGCGGTGGCGCAAGTGCGACGGCCCGACGGAGGAACTCCGTCGGGCCGCTCCCGTCCTGCTCGGACCTCCGTAAGATCCGGTCCGGCTACGTTCCCGAGGGGCGGAAAGAGCGCTCGTAGAGCACGATGACCCCTGTGGTGACGAGGGTCAGGACGACGGCCAGAGCGTCCGCCTGGGCGATGTCCGTCGACATGTCGGAGACCTGCGTGTAGATGACCATGGGCAGGATCTTGACGGACGTCCCCGTGAGGGCGAAGGCGGTTCCGAAGGCCCCCATGCTCACGGCGAAGAGCAGCGAGGATCCGGACAGGATCGAGGGCAGCAGCATGGGGAGCAGCACCCTGAGAAGTATTGCGGCACGCCCGGCGCCGAGGCTCTGAGCCGCCTCGATCAGGCTCCAGTCCATGTTGCTCCAGGCCACGGTGAGGGTGAGGATCGTCCTTGGGATCAGGAAGTAGAGGTAGGCCACGATCAGCCCGCGCCAGGTGAAGAGGAAGGCGGAGAGGTTCCTCGTTATTCTGTGTGGGTAAGGATGAGTTCGAAATTGTCAGAAGTGGTATAGTAGAGACATTATGAAAGACATTCAAGTGTTTGAAATCGC
>NZ_RQYL01000038.1 GCF_003860125.1 Fretibacterium sp. OH1220_COT-178
AGCCGTGTCGGTGCAACGAAGCAGACGAGCGGCAAGCGGAGCGAGCCGTGTCGGTGCAACGAAGCAGACGAGCGGCGAGTGCAGCGAGCCGTGTCGGTTCGACGAAGCAGACGAGCGGTGAGCGGAGCGAGCCGTGTCGGTTCGACGAAGCAGACGATCCATCGAGCTCTTCGGGGCCGGGACAGGGGATGAAAGGAGATGATCCGATGCCGATCACGGCTGAAGAACTGAAAGCGGACATGGAAAAATATCTGTTTTTGGCCAGGAAGGAGGACATCCTGATCTCCTACAGGGGAGAGATCGTGGCCAGGCTCTCAAGCCCCTATCCTGAACGTACGGTTCGGGAGCGTGTCGCGATCGCCGACTCTCTGATCGGCATCATTCCTGCCGACATAACGGTGGAAGAGGCACGAGAGGAGAGGCTGGACAGGATATGAGGGCGGTCGTTGACACGTGCATCGTGATTGACGCTCTGCAGAAACGCAGTCCCTTCGATCGGGAGGCCGTGCGAATTTTTCACGCGGCCGCCAAAAGAGACTTCGCAGGCTTCATTACGGCAAAATCCCTGTTGGACATCTATTATTTGATGCACCGGGTATTCCACAAGGACGACGCCGTGAGAGCAGAGATTGAAAAGCTCCTCATCCTGTTCGATCTTTTGGATACTTCTTCGGAGGATTGTAGGCGTGCTCTGTCCTCGGAGGTTTCGGATTTCGAGGATGCCGTCATGGTGGAGACGGCACTGCGTTCGGGTGCACGCTGCATTGTCACCCGGAATTTGAAAGATTATTCAAGGACACGAATTCCGGTTTTTTCCCCACAGAATTTTCTGGAACTCATAGGGCGAAGCGAATGAAAGGCTAAGCGCCGGGATGCGAAAAACTGCTTTTTGAATAGCGAGTCGGCCCCATGTCGGGGCCGACTCGCTATTCGAGAGGTTTGATGGTCCGGAATTTTTTCTCCGTATCGCTGGCGTTGCAGCGGCGGCGATACGATTCAGGACTCAGTTCGGGCTTATGCTTTCTTTTTCAGCACCGCCGCCGCGAGGGCCAGCGCAAGGCCGCCAAGCCCGGAGTCGCCCCCTGGCGTCGATACGCGGTCACTGGACCGTGTATCGACATAAGCGACCGACACGCCCCGCGAGGCTAACGCCTCACGGAAGGCGGTCGTCTGCTTAACGGACTAGCTGCCTCTATCCAAGGTTAAGCTTTTCTCCGCAGCAGAAACGCTACCACGAGAGTCAACATCATTCCGCTGACTCCCGCGTCGCATCCGCCGCCCTTGCCGTCGCTGCCGTCCTTGCCCGATCCTCCTCCGCCGGCCTTCTGCAGCAGGCCCATGGAGCCCGCGATCATGCCGTCGGCCGCGCCGTCCGGGACCACCAGCAGCCCGTCGATGAGCTGCGGGCCGGACTGCCTCGTGGACGCGGTCGGCCCCGGAGCGTCGGCCACAAAGGCGGTCAGCTCGAGGGTGATGCCGTTGTTGCCGCCCGTCAGCTTCAGCGCGCCCTTGGACTCGGCCTGGGCCGCGGGGACGCCGTCACCCCCCACCACGTCGTAGGGTTCCCCGTTTGCGGAGGTAAAGGCCAGCTTCAGGGGCCCGAAGAGCTCCGAGATGCCGGCGGACCGATTCGCCTTGCCGCCCGTCAGCTTCCTGAGCTCGTCCCAGGTGAGGCTCCAGCGGTACTTCAGGGGAAGCATGTCGCCCTTTTTGCGGCCCGTGAGCGAGACGGCCATCGCCGGCTTGGCCGCGTTCCAACCGGCCATTGATCCGGCTTTCCCGCTTTCGAACCTGATGGCCGATGGACTCGACAGTCGGGTCACCTGAGCGGGCGAGAGCTTCCATGCGCCCTGGAAGGCGTTCTGGAACGCGGAGGTCCGGACCCTGGCCGGGTTCGAATCCAAGAGCCCCAGCCCTGCGCCCTGCCGGCCCATGGTGTCGTTGAAGAGCCCCAACTGCGCCCATATCTCGGGGTGGACGTTGGTGTAGCTCATCTCCTCGCGAACTTCCAGCGTCGCGGAATCCGTGGCGGGCTTGCCGTCCGCGGCCCGGCGCTGTGCGGAGACGCTGACGACCGTCCTGCCCAGGGAGAGGGCCACAATGTTGCCGAACGCGTCGATGCGTGCCACGCCGGGGTTGCTGCTGGACCAGGAGACCTGTTCGGAGGTGGAGGTCGTACCGTTCGTGTAGACGACCGTCGCGATCAGGGTTGCGGTCTGGCCGACCCGGGTGAGCGTGTTGGGGATGCCGCTCATACGGAGGGACCGGATCGAGAGGGAGGGCTCGTTGGGATTGCCGCCGCCGCTCTGCTCCACCTCGAACGCCCCCGCGTCCTTTTTGCCGTTGGCCGGCTGAGGCCGGGAGATGCCCCGCTGATCCTCGCCCGGGAAGCCGGGAAGGTCGGAGGGGATGGCGTCCATGGCCCTGTCGCCCGCATCGAGGGAGTCCATCTCGCTCAGTTCGAGCGTCTTGAGCTTGTCCGGGGCCGAGAGGAGGCCGATATCGGTCTTGGGGCCGTCGTTCGCACTCAGGGTTTTATTGCCGAAGAAGGTGAAGGAGACCCAGGCGTCGTTCTGGCGGTCGGTCCCGGTGTCGCCCTCGACGGAGGGATTGGCCCAGGACGTGTCGCCCGCGCCCGTGCCCTGGTTACCGAACCGGCCGATGCGGTTGTAGCCGCCCGTGGAGACGGTGCCCCCGCCCCGATAGACGTCCGCGCCGTGGTCCGCCTTATTGCCGACGACGAGGCTGGCGGCCAGAACGGTCCTGCCGGAGTCGACGAACAGTCCGCCGCCCTGGCGCTCGCCCGCACCCGCCGCCTTGTTCTCGAGGGACAGGGTGCAGTGCCTCAGGACGAAGGGCCCGCCCAGGAAAAGGGCGCCCCCGTGGCTCTTGACGTCGCCCGTCACCTCGTTGCCGGTGAAGGTGCAGTTGGTGAGGTCGGAGAGCTTCGAGACCGAGAGGCTGGCGGCGCCTCCCTGGGCGTTCGTCGTGCTCCGGCTCTTGTTCCCCGCGAAGGTGGATCGGACGATCTCCGCCTTGTCCAGCTTGAGGAAGAGCGCGCCCCCGCGGCCGGAGTGGGCGAAATCGCCGGCGCTGTTCCCCTCCATGGCGGTGGCGGTCATCTTGAAGTTGGCCGTGCTCTTGTCCAGGACGAGCGCGCCGCCGTCCCCCAGAGCGCCGTTTCCCTCGAAGACGCTCCGGGCGATCTCGGTGGTGTCGCCCGCGTAGACGGCGCCGCCCCGCTGGCCCGAGCTGTTCTTCCTGAAGGCCGAACTCTCCAGGGAGACGCCCCCCTTCGCCAGGGCGGCGCCGCCGCTGCCGGAGGCCTTGTTCTCGCTGAAGAGGGCGTTCCTGACCGTCAGGGCTCCGTCGCTGTAGAGGGCTCCGCCGTCCTTTTGGGCGATCTGGCCGGAGAAGCGGACGGGGTCGTTCCCCGCAGCCTCCACCCGGATGATCTTGGCCCAGATGGCGCCGCCTCCGGAGTTGGGACCGCTTCCCTTGGCCTCGTTGCCCGGTTCGAACGTACCGCCGCCGACCGTTACCGTGCCCCCCGAGCGGATGGCCCCGCCGGAGTCGGCCGCCTGGTTCTTCGAAAAGGTCCCGCCGGAGACCTCGAGGTCGGCCGCGGCGTGGACCGCGCCGCCGAAAGCGGCCTTGTTGTCCGCGAACGTGAGCTCGCCCGAGAGCCTCGCCCGGCCGTTGACGAAGAGGGCGCCGCCCGAGCCTGTCGCGCTGTTGGACTGGAAGGTCAGCTTGTGCGCCGGTGCGTTGTCGAAGGCCTCCGCCCAGATGGCTCCGCCGTCCCTGGCGCTGTTGCCCCTGAACTCCTGATCGGCGGCAAAGACGACCGTGGCGGCGCCGGCGATGTGGAGCGCGCCCCCGTTGGCCGTCGCCCGGTTCGGGGACAGCACGTTGCCGTTGAAGGTGGCCGTGGACGCCGCCGAGGCGCTCAGAGCCACCGCCCCGCCGTTGGCGGCCGTGTTCTCCTCGAAGCGGACCCCCGTCGGGAACTCCGCGGCGGCCCCGCTCAGAAAGACCGCTCCGCCGCTGCCCGCAGCCCTGTTTCTGGCGAAGACGACCGTACCCGAGAACTCGGCCTTGCCGGTCCCGCTCACGTGCAGGGCCCCGCCGTCGGCCGTGGACTCGTTCTCCTCGAAGGTCCCGCCCTCGATCTTGGCCGTTGCCCCCGATGCGACGCTCACCGCGCCGCCGCTGACGGCCCTGTTGCTCCTGAAGACCGGCCTTTTGAAGGCCGCCTTGGAGTCCGGCCCGACGTCCACACCGCCGCCGCCGGCTCCCGTAAAGGTCACGCCGTCGAAGGTCGGCCCGGCGCCGTTCACCTCACTGACCTTGAAGTGGCGGAAGTTTCCGTTGGCGGTCAGGGTTTTTCCGTTTCCCGCTATCTTGGCGTCGAGGGACACGGGGATCGCTTCGGTGAGCGTGATGTCCGCGCCCAGTGCGATGTCCAGGCTGGCCGGGTTCTTGACCGCGTCGCGCAGCTCGGCGAAGGTTCCGACGGTCGTCGCCGCCTCGGCGCCGGAACAGCCGAGCAGGCGCGCGAGGAGGAGCGTCCCCAAAAACAAAATTCTTCTCATCGTCTCGCTACCTTCCTTTCCGGATCAGGCCCGCGACGGCCAAAAGCGCCAGGGTGCCCGATCCCAACCCATTGCAGCCGTTGCCGCCCGAGTTCTCGTCCGGCTTCTTGGGCGCGGGAGGCCCGTTCGGCCTGAAGCCCGCCGGGGCGACGTAGAACGTCAGCTTCCACCGGTCGTCGGATATCCCGTCCCTCAGGACCAGAAAATCGTTGTCGGTGACCGGCGTCCTGTCGGAGACGACCTGCAGGGCCGGGCGCGAGCCGTCGCGCGTCCCGTCCATCAGCATGGCGATGAAGCTCACCGTGACGACTCCGCGCTGCTCGTCCAGGAACACCTTCACCAGCTTCTCGTAAACCCCCTGCCTGACGAGCTCCTGGATCAGGTCCAGATCGTTCTCCGCCCCGCTGCGCAGGTAGACGCTGAAGTCGTGGGCGAAGTCGTTCCGGATTTCGCCCGTGTCGTGCCACTGCTGGAGCAGCGCATCCCATTTCGGGGCCACGAGCAGGTGCGTCCGGGGCAGATTGAAGGTGACGTGCAGGGGCAGCAGCCCCTCGGTTCCCTCCCGGTGCGCCTCCTCCCGCCGGACCGAGCCGGGGATGGACGCGTTCACGGCGAAGGAGCTGATGGCATCGCCCGCCACGTAGTCGAACCGTGCCGTCCCCGAGGTGAGGGTCCGGCCCTCCGGAACCTTCACCGAACGGGCCTTCATGGAGTCGGCGACGTCCTTCAGGAAGTTCGTGCCCGCGGCCCGGGGGTTGAAGGCGGTGACCTTCCATGCGTAGGGGTTTCGCCCCGATATGGGAGCCTCCACCGTACCGAGGTCCAGGCCGAAGACGATCCTGTGGTTCAGGGTCAACTCGCGGAATCCCGCCGCGGGATCCACGGGATGGAGCCTCAGGGCCGCCTTCATCCCCTCGTTGACGTTGTAGTTCTGGTTGTAGACTGTCTTGAGCCCCGGAGCGACGTGGCTGATGTCGTCCAGGCGAAAGCGGGCCGGGAGGTCCTTGAGGCTCTGGGCCCGGGGCAGGTCGAAGGCCCAGTAGGCCGGGTTCAGACGGTTCCAGGCGTAGTTGTCGAAGCGCTGCACCGCGTAGCGGATGCCCGTGTGGTTGGTCACCTCGGTCGTCAGGCGGTAGAGGATCCTGTCGGGGGCCGGCCAGGCGGGGACCGGCACGAACACCCACTGGGAGTCCCCCGCGGTCATGTTGTCCCGCACGCTCCAGGTGAAGCGGTCGTAGGCCGTCATGTCGCCGGCGCCCGCGGCTCCGGGCTCGCGCAGGGCGGCCCGGAGCAGAAGCGGCTCGGTCTCCGCCGTGCCGTCCGCGACGTTGGCGATCACGAAGGGGACCACCAGGCTCTGGGAGGGCGTGGAGGGGTAGGCGGATGTGGGATTCTGGTGGTAGATGAAGTTGCCCCTGACGCTGCCGAACCGCCCCTGCTCGGCGGACTTGTCGAACAGGAACTCGTAACCGCCGTTCCCCAGGGGGGTTTTGCGGGCGGAGTAGACGGCGTTGTCCAACAGGGCATCGGGCGTGATCGAGTCGGCGTTCGGCGGGGCGAAGTTCACCCGCATGGAGGCCTGAGTGCCCGTAAGCACCAGGAACATCGTATGGATGTCCCGGTTCTCCTCCCCCGTCGGGGGCAGCTCGCTCCGCCCGTTATCGATCCGCACCGAGCTGCGTCCGGATACGATCTCGCCCTTTACCTCCAGGGGCACAGACGCCGCGTCGCCCACCGTGTTCGTGCCCCCGGTGATCACCATCCACTGCGCGCCCACGCCGCTCGGTCCGAAGAGGTCGTCGAACCGATAGTTCGCACGGGCCTCCGTTCCGGACAGGAGCAGGCACAAAATCGCCGCGGTCCCCGCGGCCTTCCTGAAAAGACTCCCCATTCCGCAACCTCCTTGTATGAGTGGAACTTTTACGCTCGCTATCTGTCCCTCAGCCCCGAGCGCCGGGTACGGGAAAAACGGCGCTCGTGCCGCGGCGCTCGCTCCCGGCGGTCGAGCCGGTCCTCGTGCGTCCCCTCTTCCTCGCGGTGTTGCACATCCTGGCGCTCCGAGGCTCCGGGCTCCTCCGCGATGGGCGGGTGCTCCTCCCCCTCCTCAGTTTCGGACGGCTCCTCGGCCGCCTTGACCGATTTGTGCATGCCCGCCGCGACGATCAGGGAGAGGTGCTCCAGAGGGCGCAGCGCGGCGGCCCTGGCGAAACAGACGACGATCTCGTGCGCCTGCTTCAGGTACTTGCGCTCCCCCAGTGCGGAGCCCAGCTCGGCGAGGGCGATCGCCGCCAGGGCGTTGGCCGAAGGGGCCGCGTCGTCGCATGCCGTCTTGCGCCTCAGAAAAATGTGGGGATCGTCGGCCGGAGAGAGAAAGAACCCTCCCTGATCGGGGTCCCAGAACGCCTCCGTCAGTTTTGCCGCCAAGGACTCGGCATAGCGCAGCCAGTCCCTCAGCTGTTTTTTTCGGGCTCCGGACGCCGATGCGGCTCGGTGCAGCTCCATGACGCCCCACAGCAGCGCCGCATAGTCCCCCGGCAGGGCGGGGATGCCGGCGCTGCCGTTGCGCCAGCGCCGCCTCCAGTTTCCCTTGGGGTCCGGCAGCGCCTTCTGGAGGAAGAGCGCCGCCCGCTCGGCCGCGAGGCGCCAGTCCGGCCGCTCGAACGCGGTGGAGGCGCGGGCCAGAGAACCGATCATCAGGCCGTTCCAGTCCATCAGTACCTTGTCGTCGAGGGCCGGAGGGGTGCGGCGCAGACGCGCCTCCAGAAGGCGCTCACGGTCGTGCGCGAGGCGCGAGGCGGCCTCGGGCGCGCGGAGCCCGTAGCGCTGGGAGAGCTCGGAGACCGTGGCGGCCTCGTACAGGATGTTCTGCCCCGTCTGCCTGCCCGTGAGCTGGTGACCGAAGTTTCCCCCCGGCAGAACGGCGTAGGCGGCGCAGAAGAGCCCGCAATCCCCCTGCGGGAGCAGCTGCCGGACCTCCTCCTCCGTCCAGAGGTAGTAACGCCCCTCCCCTTCGTCGCTGTCGGCGTCGAGGGACGTCCAGAAGCAGCCCTCGGGCGCCGTGAGGTCCCGGGCCACGCAGCCGGCGATATCCTCGGCCAGGGTGCGGTAAAACGGGTCCGGACGGTCCTCTTGGGCCAGGGCCGCCGTCTGGAGCAGCAGGGCCTGATCGACCAGCATCTTCTCGAAGTGGGGGAGGATCCACCGCTCGTCCGTGGCGTATCGCGAGAACCCTCCCCCCAGGTGGTCGTGGATCCCGCCCCGCCACATACGGCGCAGGGTCAGGTCCACCATGGAGAAGAGCTCGTCGCGTTCCTGACTCGAATTGACGGAGGCGCGGGCCTGATTCAGCAAAAAGAGGAGGCGCGGGGCGGCGGGGAATTTCGGCGAGAATCCGAAGCCCCCCCACTCCGGATCGAAGAGCCCCTGGAGCTCGTTGATGGCGCTGCGCGCCGCGGCGGCGCCCACCCGTCCGCCCGCGACGAACTTCAGACGGGCGCGCAGGGTCTCGGCCAGGCTGTCGGCCCCGCGGAGTACGTCGTCTCGCTGCATGGACCAGAGCCATTTGACCCGGGGCAGAATGTCCGTCATGCCGGGCATCTGCCCGGTCGTCCTCTTGGGCAGCCACGTGGCGGCGAAGAAGGGCCTGCCCTCCGGGGTCAGAAACAAATTGAGCGGCCAGCCGCCGCTGCCGTTCTGGATGTGGCATATCTCCATGAAAAGGCCGTCCAGGTCGGGGCGTTCCTCCCGGTCGACCTTGACGGCAATGCAGGTGTCGTTCATGAGGTCCGCCACCTCGGGGTCGGCAAAGCACTCCCGCTCCATGACATGGCACCAGTGACAGGAGGAGTAGCCGATGGAGACGAAAAGGGGCTTGTCCTCCCTCCGGGCCGTCTCGAAGGCTTCGTCCCCCCAGGGATGCCAATCGATGGGGTTGTCGGCGTGCTGGAGCAGGTAGGGGCTGAGCTCGTTCGACAGCCGGTTTCCGGACCCCTCCCCGGCCCTGGGGCCGGAGCACGGAATGTCTTGAGTCAAGCGTTCATCCCCTTTCGTCCTCCTCCACGATCGAGGGCAGCTCGTCCAGGGCGTCGATGATGCGCCAAGCGCCCATGTCCGCGAACTGCTCCCTCGTGAAGTTGCCCCGGGTGATGCCGATGGCACGGACCTTCGCGGCGAGGGCGGTCCGGACGTCGATATCGGAGTCCCCGACGTAGACGGTCTGTTCCGAGGGAACCCCGAACCGGTCCATGAGGTGCAGGAGCATCCCGGGCTCGGGCTTGTAGGGGAGGTGGTCCGAGGGGCCGACGATCGCGTCGAAGTGCCGGGCCGTGTCGGTCTTCTCCATGGCCGCCCGGGGGGCGTTCCGGTTCGAGGCGACGGCGAGGGCCAGGCCCATCTCCCTCAGGCGGGTGAGGGTCGGCTCCGTCTCCGGGAAGGGGCGGATCAGCGTGTACTCGAACGGCGCGACCTTTTCGCGGTACAGGTCCAACCATCCGGGCCGGCACTCGCCGAGGGTCCCGACCATGAAGTCCGCCAGAGGCAGGGCAATGCAGCGCATCACCTGCCCGTGGGTCGTCCTGGGGAGCCCGGCCGAATCGGCCACCTTGTTGATCCCCGCCAGGATGGCGTGGCTCGAGTCCACGATCGTCATGTCGTGGTCGAAAATCATCAGTTTGATCACTATCTGGTCTCCTCGCGGTTTTGTCGTTTCGAGGCCGGGGCCGATCATGGGCCGTCGGCTAGCCGGGCCTCTGGATTTTTTCCTGTACGTCCTGCAAGAGCTTCTCGCCGGCTCCTCCGGCGACCACGCCGCTCTTCTTCAGCCGGCTCAGGGCATAGCGATAGATTTTGCAGAGCTCCTGCCCGTGGAGGGTCAGGCGTCCTCCATCGGTGTGGGAATCCTTGTTCTGAAGGAGTTCCAGGGCGGCGTGGGCGATATGGGCCAGGATGCGGTCCTCCACGCTCCCGTCTCCGGCGGCGAGCAGCGGCTCGGTGGGGGCGCCCTTCGAGAGCCTGTCGTTCACGTTCGATCTAAGGTTGCTGAAGTTCGTGGTGAGCTCCTGGTCGATGTACATTTCGATGTATATCCTCTGAAACTCCGACTCCGGAGGAAGGACGGGGCCTGATGCGGGAGTCGCTGCGGCCGCTGCCGGTTCGGGGGGCGGGACGACGGTCGGGGCCGGATCGGGTTGGGGGGGTGTCGGGTGGAGCTCCGCCGACGGGGCGAACCGAAATGGGGTCGGCTGCTGGAGGGAGCCGGCCGAATCGTCCTCGGGCCGGGAATCCGAGGGCGACGAGAACGAGTCGAAGGAGCCGAAGCTGCCCATGCCGTCGATGGCCCTGCCCTGAATCGCCGGTCCCTTGGAGGGTTCCGAGGAGAGAGCGGGAGGAACCGGCGAGGAAACGGCCCAGGTTTGCTTTCTTTTTCTGC
Source organism: Fretibacterium sp. OH1220_COT-178 (assembly GCF_003860125.1). NCBI lineage: Bacteria > Thermotogati > Synergistota > Synergistia > Synergistales > Aminobacteriaceae > Fretibacterium > Fretibacterium sp. OH1220_COT-178. The sequence goes on from NZ_RQYL01000038.1 coordinate 10,024, forward strand.
CCCTGGAGCGGCGCGTCATGAGCCGGAGGCTCAGAAGCAGAAGAAGAACCCCGAGGCCGGCCACGAGGTAGGGAATGTAGATCCTGTAGGGATGAAGAGACTGAAGGGCCGGGATTTCCTCAAGCCAGCGTATCAGGGGTTCGGAGAGTTCCTGGAGGTTTTGGTGGAGCGAGCGCAGTATGGAGGACAGGTTGAACCACATCGAAACACATCTCCTTTTCCGTGTCGGATGCCGCGGGCCCGCTGCGGCGAGCGGAGCGGGTTATGGAAGATGGTGCCGCAGAAGCAGGGTCGCCCAGAGAATGACGTTGAATGCCACCATCAGGAATACGGAGGCCGAGAGCATGTCCTTTCCGGCCTTGATCTCGGTGCGATAGCTTTTGTCGATGAGGTCGAAGGCCCTCTCGACGGCGCTGTTGACCAGCTCCAGGGCCATGACCGCCAGCCAGCAGCCGGTCAGGATAAGGAACTGAGCCAGAGGAAGCCGAAGCCCGAGCGACAGGGCGCACAACAGGACGAGTACGACGGCCTCGTATTCGAAGGCCTGCTCCTGCCTGAGGGCCTGCCAAAGTCCGTTCAGGGAATAACGGGTGGCCTTCCAGAGACGGCCCCATGGGGTGTATCGTTTCAACGGGCAACCTCCTGTGAGGGGATGTCGGTACTCTCCATGCAGCCATTCGGTCCTGCTCAGGAACGGCCGCGCTACTCCTTGGCCCTGCCGTTCACGAGGGAGATGCGCCCCTCCCTTTGCAGGCGTGCGCGTCCGCCGTGCACGACCGTGAGATATTCGACGAAGGCGTCGAAGTCGAAGCATCCGGCCTCGGTGTGCGGAGCGTTTCTGAGCATCTCGTACTTTTCGCCGCCCCCCCCGTTGACCATCCAGTTTGTCGTCGCCACGGTGCAGGTATCCTCGTCCCCGATCTCCCGCCACTCTCCATCCCGAAGCACGGCGAGGGACTTCAGGCGACGGCCCGGGGCGGCCACGCGATCGCCGCTTACGAGGGTCGGGGGAGCGGACAGGTCGTAGACGACCTTCAGGCCGGATATCTGCAGAAAGGCTCCCGTGTGGAGCCGCTCGAGCGGGTCGTAGTCATCCCCCTCCTCCCGAATCAGGGCCGAGGCGGAGAGCTCGAGCGCCCGCCGCAGCTCCCTGCCGGTCAGGGTGAGGACGAAGAGCCGGTCTCCGAAGGGAAGCAGGTCCGAGAGGTTCCGCTCCGAGAACTCGCCGGCGGGGTAGAGAATGTTGCCGCGGATCCCCCCGCTGTTCATCAGGGCGACGTCCGCCCCGGTCTTCCATCGGAAGCTGTCGGTGATGAAGTTCCCGATGGGCGCTTCCCCCGACCGCAGGGTCTTGTTCCTCGCGTCGATCGACTGCTCGAAGCGGCCGACAACCCTCTTGAGGGCCTGGTTCAGCTTTTGATCGTATTCGACGGCGACGGCCAGAACCCCGGGGTCCGGTGCGGTGCGGTCCGAGACGGGGAGCAGTTTCCAGGAGGTGTCCTGCCGGTCCAGTTTTCCATCCTTGAGGCTCAGGCCCAGGCGCCCCACGAATTTTGCCCAGACCCCGCTCCAGATCAGGACGGTCGTGCCGCCCTCGGGGTCGTCGATGAAGATGGGCTTGTCGGTTTCCTCGACGGGAGCGCCGCTTCCGGTGATGACGTGAATGCCCGCCACCGATCGGGCCAGCGCCGTGCTTTCGTTGTCGTAGAGTCCGCTGAGCAGGACGATCACGTCCGCCCCCTTCCGCCTCAGGTCCGCCACCATCCCGCGCGCTATGGCGCCGAGGTCGGGGTCGAGCGAAACCCCCTTCGGACGGTTGGTCAGCCGCATGATTCCGGGGGACAGCAGGCCGAAAAAGCCCACCTTCATGTCTCCCGCCTGGAGCACGAGATTCTTTCGCAGGGACTTTTCCAGATCGGGGTCCTGAGTGAGGAGGTTGGAGATGACGATGGGAATGTCGGTCCGGGAGAGGGCCTCCTTCAGGTGATCGAGGCCGTAGTCGAACTCGTGCTTGCCCAGCATGTTGACCGCGACCCCGGCCTTCGAAAGCGCGGCCATCTCGGGCCTGCCCTTGAAGTAGCGCCACATCGTCCCCGCGACGACCTCGCCCGTCGTGACGAAGATGGGGTTGGCGCTCTTTTGCATGTCCGCCTTCACCACGCTGGCGGCCCAGGAGAGCCCCCCGACGGACGGAGACGGCTGTTTCGTCGTGATTTGAGCGGGCAACAGCCGGCTTTGAAGGTGATTGATGGAGTAGAGGGTGACCTTCCCGTCGCGGGCCAGAGCGGTGCCGGCCCCGAAGAGAACGCACAACGACAGGAGGAGCCCGCAAAGCAGATGTTTTTTCATAAAATCGACCCCCTTGAAGACGCCTCGTGCGATGCTCGCGTCCGCACCCGATACGAATTGCTTCGGTTACACAAACAGTTTAGAACGTACCCATCCCTTTGGCAAGGGTCGGGGTCCGAGTCCGTACGCATGGTTCACTCAAAGAAGGACGATCGTTTCTGGGCGCGACGGCGGCCGTGCAGCCGCACACGACCGCGGACACCGCCGTCGTGTGCTATATATTGAAGCGTATCTCGATCATGTCCCCATCCTTGACCCGGTACTCCTTGCCCTCCAGCCTCAAAACGCCCTTGTCGCGGCAGGCCGCGAGCGTCGCGCCGCCTGCGATGAAGTCGTCGTAGGCCACCACCTGGGCACGGATGAAACCGCGGGCGAGGTCGGAGTGGATGGCCCCCGCGGCGTCGACCGCCGTGTCGCCCTCGTGCAGCGTCCAGGCGCGGACCTCGTCCGTCCCGCTGGTGAAGAACGAGAGCAGGCCCAACAGGCGGTACGCCTCGTGGATCAGGCGGTCGCGCCCGGGCTCGTCGATCGCGAGGTCCTTCATGAACTCCGCCTGTTCCTCCGGCTCCAGCTGAGCCAGGTCCATCTCGATGGAACCGAAGATGCGCAGGGTCAGCAGCCCCTTCTTCCTCATGGCCGCCTCCAGCGCCTCAGCGGCGGGGACGGTCCCCGTTTGCCCTTCGTCCAGGTTCAGCACCACCAGCTCCGGCTTCAGGGTCAGGAAGGCGAAGCCCGTCAGCGTTTTTTTCTGTTCCTCGGAAAGGGGGTACTCGCGCAGGGGGCGCTCCTCCATCAGGTGCTCCTGGAGCGCGCGCAGCAGCTCGGCCTCCGCGGCCTCCGCAGGGGTCGTCTTTTTCTTGGCCGCCTTCTCGTCCAGACGCGCGAGACGGTTCTCGATGACGCCCAGATCGCGGTAGATCAGCTCCATCTCCACGATCTGCCAGTCTCGCAGCGGGTCGATGCTGTTCTCCGGGTGGGGCACGTTCGGGTTGTCGAAGACGCGCACGACGTGCAGCAGCGCGTCCGACTCCGAGACGAAGGACAGGAAGGAGTTCCCGAGGCCCGCCCCCTTGCTGGCGTCCCGGGAGAGCCCCGCCAGGTCCACGAACTCCACCGTCGCGGGCGTCGCCTTCTTGGGGACGAAGATCTCCACGAGACGGTCGAAGCGCTTGTCCGGCACGCCGACCAGCGCCCGGTTGGGCTCGGTCTTGCCGCTGGCGTAGGGCTTGACCTCCGCCCCGGCCCGGGTGATGACGTTGAACACGGTCGACTTGCCGCAGAGCGGCAGGCCGACGATCCCACATTTCAGCAATTAAGATCCCTCCATAGAACGAGACAAAAGACTTGCGACTGCGTTTTTCGGACATGGAGTCGGCATGCCGCTCTCGTCGGTATCGGAGATACCGGCGGGGGCATGGGGCGAAGCCCCATTCAGATCCGAAGCAGGCCGACGATCCCACATTTCAGCAATTAAGATCCCTCCATAGAACGAGACAAAAGACTCGCGACTGCGTTTTTCGGACATGGAG